>CAMAUG010000032.1 GCA_945861255.1 Candidatus Sulfopaludibacter sp. SbA3 | reverse complement strand
TTACGACAAGCCGATGATCTACTACCCGATTCAAACGCTAGTGGCCGCCGGCATTAAAGACATCTTGCTGGTCACCGGAGGACGCAACTCCGGCGACTTCCTGCGACTGCTTGCCAACGGCAAGCAATTCGGTTTGGCCCACTTGAATTACACGTATCAGGAAGGCGAAGGTGGCATCGCCGACGCGCTCGGGCTGGCCGAGCATTTTGCCGACGGCGACAAGATCTGCGTCGTGCTGGGCGACAACATCCTGGAGAAATCCATTTCGGACGCGGTTCATGCCTTCGAACAACAAGACCGCGGCGCGCGCATCTTGATCAAGGAAGTCCTCGACGCCGAACGCTTCGGCGTCGCCGAGATGAACGGCAACCGCATCGTGGGCATCGAAGAAAAACCCAAGCACCCCAAATCTCACTACGCAGTGACGGGCATTTATATGTACGACGGCACGGTGTTCGACAAAGTCAGGAAGCTGGTGCCCAGCCGCCGAGGCGAACTGGAAATCACGGACGTCAACAACGCCTATATCCAGGAAGGCACCATGACGTTCTCGTACGTGGACGGCTGGTGGACCGACGCCGGCACCTTCGAATCCCTGTTGCGCGCAACAAACCTAGTCGCGCAATCGAAGACCGCGGCCGAGCGCGCCCGCGCCGCGGAAGATTAGCGGCCCAGCATCGGCGAACGCCATTTCAAAGTGGCGCAATAGCACCCGGCCTAAGTGCTTCGCGCCAGCACCGCTCCCCAGTGAAACCCAGCCCCAAACGCCGCGAACACAATCGGCCCCGCCGCTGGATTCCCGGCGGCCCATTCCGACGCCGCGATCAGCATCGATGCCGAAGATGTGTTCCCATAGCGTGCCACATTCGAATACACGTGCTCCGGCGCCACACCAAGCGCTTTCGCCACCCGCACCAGCAGATTGTGATTCGCCTGATGCAGCAGAAACGCACTCACATCGCCCGCGGCAATTCCGTTGCGCATCAGCACCTCGCTAATCGCCGCAGGAATCTTCCGCGAGGCTTGCAGAATCACAGACAGGCCGTTCATCCGCAGCGGCGATGTCCAATCGAACGCCAGATCCTCGCGGAACTGGCCGTCGCTGTGTAATACGCAATCCAGGATCTCCCACCGCCCTGGCCGCGCACTTACCAGCGCCGCGCCCGCGCCGTCGCCGAACAGAACCGCGGTATTCACGTCCAGCGCCGCGGCCTCTACCACCGCCGACATCTTCTCGGCGCCGATCACCAGGACGTCCCCGTACACTTCCACCATCCGCGCCGCCAGTGCCAGTCCGAATAGCGATCCGGCGCTAGCCATCGGCACGTCTAACGCCGGTGTGCCCTCCAGGCCCAGACGCGCCGCGACGGCGGCCGCCGGCCCGGGAAATCCTGGGGGAGCGCTGCCGCTCGCCACTATAATCATGCCAAGCGATCGCGCCGCCACGACGCCGCGCTGCAAGCAATCTTCGGCGGCCGCCGCGGCCAAGTCCACTACACTGGTTTCCGGCGCGGCCCAGCGGCGTTCACGAATTCCGCTCGCGCCTTCGATCCACTCGGCGGTCTTGCCTACGCGCGCCGCCATCTCTTCATTGGTCACCACGCGCTCAGGCAGGTGCGCGCCGAATGCGTGAAGATACGCAGACATCACTGCACGTGCTCGTTGAGATACGCCTCTATCCGCGCGATGGAATCGAACTTGCGCGGATTCAAATCGCGGTCGGGCACTTGGATCGAGAATTCCGCTTCCAGCGCGCTCACCAGATCCGGCAGCGCGAAGGAGTCCAGCAATCCGCTTTCAAACAAGGACTCCTCGTCCCCCGGCAAAGGTTGGTTTGTGACTTTTTTGAGAACGCCCACCAGACGCTCCCTCCGAGTTGCTTCAGACATGAAATCCTATCGTGCCACACCTGAGGTGTGCGGCGTTCTCTTATTCACCAGGCGGGAAAATCCGGATTCAGATCCCACCCGGAGCAGCCGATAAGACCACATAGGAGAGTTCCCGAGCGATGAGCATCAGCCCTCTGGCCTTGTCGGGCGTCAGCCAGTACGCGGCCGATTTTCAGAATATCTTGAATCGTGCCGTGGCGATCGCGGCGATTCCGGTGCAACTGCTGCAGAACCGGGACGGCGATCTATTGCAGCAGAAGGCGCTGCTCGGCGGCCTCAGTTCGAACGTTGCCGGCCTGGCCGCCAGTCTGGCGTCGTTGGGCGATATCGCCGAACATCAAGCGATCTCAGCGTCCAGTTCCAACAGCGCCGTCGTCACGGTCACCAATGCCGGCGCCGAAATCGCAACCACATACACCATTAACTCAATTACCTCTATCGCTACCCCGGCCTCCGAGCGGACCCTCCTCGGTTACGCCGATTCCGCGGCCACTCCCGTTTCCTCCACGGGCACCGTGAGGCTGACCGTGGGCGCCCAGGTTCACACGTTCGCGCTCACCAATAACTCGCTCATCGGCCTGCGCGACAAGATCAACGGTTTGGGAGCGGGCGTCACGGCGTCTATTCTGACTACTGCCGGCGGGAACTATCTGTCGGTATCGTCCAACGCCAGCGGCGCCACCACGCTGAGCCTGATTGACGATCCCACCGGCGCGGCCACGGCCTTGCTTACGAACACCAACCAAGGAACCAACGCCGTCTTCAAACTCAACGGCATTGACATCACGCAGGCCACGAACACGGTCAACAGCGTCATCCCCGGTGTAACGCTGAAGCTTGTGAGCAGTACCGCTTCGGCCGTCACCATATCGCTGACCACCGACCGCTCGAAGCTTTCGGCGGCGCTGGAGGACTTTACCACCAAGTACAATACCCTCCGCTCCGCGTTAACCGCACAGGTTGGCGAAAATGCAGGATTGCTGACGGGCAACCCACTGATCGCCGGATTGCAACGAACTCTCCGCGAAATCACCGCGTATCGCACCAGCGACGGTGCCGTGCGAAGTCTGGCCGATCTAGGTATCGCCTTCGACAACACCGGTAAGGCTTCGTTCAGCGCCATCGCATTCACTGGGTTGAGTGATGCCTCCATCGCGAGCGCCTTCGATTTTGCCGGGTCCGCCAGCACGGGGCTGGGCGGCTTCTCGTCGGTTCTCACTGAGTACTCCGATCCCGTCATCGGTCTGATTCGACGCGAACGGGACGGCATAGATCGCGCCGACGCCAGACTGCAAATCCAGATTGAAACCATCGCGGAGCGCATCACCGAAATGCAGACGAAACTCGCGCAGCGCCTGGCGCTTGCCGATTCTCTGCTCGCGCAACTCGAAACCCAGCAAAAATTCCTCGCCGCAAGCCTGCAGAGCCTCAATCTGGTGCTCTACGGAAGGAGCACCGGGTGAGCCGGCCCGCTCTAGGCGCTCCCGTTGCCCCCCTGTCCGGCCCCGAACCGTTCTCCGCTGCAGAGCTTCAGGCCGCGCTGGTCGCGCCGGATCTCCCACAAGCCGATGCACCTATCACGTCCGGCCAGCTCCTCGGCGCAACTCGGCGTGCCGCGGAAGCAGCCTCGGCTGGAGATCTGGAAGCGGTGCACGCCGCGCTTGATCAACGTGCCTCGGCCATCGCCTCCGCCACTCCCGAAGAGCGCGCCGATGCGTTCGCCCAAGGCGCCGCCGCCGCAGCGTTGCTCCATGCCCTCCGCCGCCGTATTGTTCTTGAAAAGGACCTGCTCGAACGGCACATGCCTGACCATCCCCAGGCCCACGCCTCATGTCTCGATCTTCGCGCCTGAATTCAGCAAGAGACTTGCGATCCGTCCTGTCGCTTCCATGGAAAGCCGGGCTTCCGCGGAAAGCCGGGCCGCGGCGCGATTTTGGTCGATCGTCAAGCGGATTTCCTTGCGCAGCACTGTAATTTCGCGCGGCGCCCGAATCCCCACTTTCACTTGAGATCCCATGATGTCCAGGATTTCAACCTCAACATCGTCGCCGATCAGCAAAGCTTCCCCAGGCCGGCGGCGAATTACAAGCATTCCGCCGTCGCCCTCTCCGTCAATCCCACTGAATGGCAGTGCGAATAGCGCGCGTCATCCCTTACCGCCTGCACACAAACTCCGCTATGCAGATTCACCACCACCGGGGCCAATAGATTCGCGGTCAACTCCGCTCCGTTGAAGGAGAGAATCGCCAGGCAAAGAATACCCTCCACGGGCTGCCGCGTGTCATTAAAACCCAGCAGCCGCAAATCCTCGGCAGTGATTCCAATCTGGTAGTGCGGGTCCACAACGGCAACCGGAATGGCATGGAAGCACGGCCCATCCGGATCCACGCTCTCGATCATCGCTAGCGGCGGCTCCGCGCCGGACAGCGTAAATCGATGATGCCTTTCAAATCCAGGCACTCCACGGGGAAAATGCAGCGAGACCATTCCAGATCACAACTGCACTTAACGCGCCATCGGGCCGCGTGGCGCCGCTTACCGTCCGCGCACCTCGGCCCCAAACTCCCGTGCCAGTTGCGCCGCGATCCCGTCCACCGCCGTGTTCACGTCCTCGGAGGCCAGTGTGCGGTCCGGCGCGCGAAACACCATGGACACCGCCACGCTACGCCGGTCCGGCGCGATCCCTTTGCCCGCGAACACATCCATGCAATCCACGGATTCCAGCTGCGGTCCCGCCGCGCGGCGAATCGCGTCTTCCATCGCCGCGTACGCCACCGCCCGGTCCACCACGAAGGAGAGATCGCGAAATACCGCGGGGTAGCGTGGCAGCGCCGCGAACGCCGGAGTCGCGCGCGAACCTTCCGTCAGTCTTCCGAGAAAAAGCTCCCCCGCGAACACCGGCTGTTGAATGCGCCCGGCCGCAAGCGTCTCCGGCGCGATCTGCCCCAGCACGCCCACCGTCTCCCCGTTTCCCACGGTGATCCGCGCCGCTGTTCCTGGCGCGTAGCCTTCGATGGTTACGGGAATGAAAGACGCCCTCGGTGCGCGCAGCGCTTCGAGCAGCGACTCCACCACGCCTTTCAGATCGAAGAAATCCGTCTCGCTCCGCGTGGACCAATCCGCGTCGTTCAACGCGCCCCCCAGCAGAATGCCCACCGCCCAGTGCTCTTCCGGCTCCGCCGCCGGACGTGAAAAAATCTTGTCGATTTCAAAATACCGGAAGTTCATCGACCGCCGCGAGGCGTTGTACACGGCGGTCTTCACCAAAAAAGGCACCAATGACCGCCGCACGCGCGCCAGGTCCGCATTCAAAGGATTCGCCAGCGTCACCGATGCACCGGTGATCTGCGAATACAACGCCTCCCCTTCCAGCGCCTCCAATGGCACGCCGCGCAACTCCAAGAATCCGCCGCCCACCAGCAGCCTTCGCCCGATGCTCCGCGCCTGATCCAGCGCCGTCGACCCACCCGCCGTCGGTGTCTCCGAACTCGGCGATGGCGTGATCGCGTCGTAGCCCAGCACCCGCGCCACATCTTCGATCAGTACCACCGCGTCGTCCACATCCACGCGCCGCGACGGAACTTCCACTCGTTGCAAATCCTCCGAGCAGCGGTAACCCAACTTCGTCAAACACGAGGCCACCTGTTCTGGCTGCACGGTGATCCCCAGACAGCGGCTTACACGCTCCGCGGGCATCGCGAATACCTTCGGTTTCGCTGGCGTCGGGTAGGCGTCGGCTACCGGACCCGCGGACTTCGCACCCGCCACCGAGAAGAGCAACGCGGCAGCCCTGTACCGCGCGCCATTCAGCGTTTCATTCGGATCCATCCCGCGCTCAAACCGGTAGCACGAGTCGCTGCTGACGCCTAACCGCCGGCTGCTCATCCGGATTCCCGTGGGTTCAAAGTGCGCGGCCTCCAGCAGTACATCGGTAGTCGATTCCGCGATGCCGGACGTCTCGCCGCCCATGATCCCGGCCAGCGCCATGGGCGCGTGCGCATCCGCGATCGCCAGCGGAGCGTCGTCGCCCACGCCTTCCACCGTGCGCCCGTCCAGCAGTCGCAGACTCTCGCCCGCCGCGAACCGCCGCACCACTATTTTTTCGCGTACGCGATGCAGGTCGAATGCGTGCAGCGGCTGGCCCCACTCATGCATCGTGAAGTTGGTGATGTCCACCACGTTGTTGATGGGCCGCGAACCAACCGCCATCAAGCGGCTAGCCAGCCACGCCGGCGATGGAGCCACGCGAACGCCCTGCAGTACCTGGCACGTATAACGGGTACACAAAGAAGGCGCCAGAATCTCCACCGGTACCGCCGCCGCGCTGCTATCCGGAGGGAGCGGCGCCGTGGGAAGAACCAACTGCAAGCCCAACATCGCCGCCGCTTCCCGGGCGATGCCGATCAGCCCCAGGCAATCCGGCCGGTTCGGATACACCTTCACGTGCACCAGCGCTTCATCGATGGCGATGGCTTCCGTCAGGCTTCTCCCCAACAACGCTTCGTCGTGGAATACTTGCAGGCCGGTGCCCTTCGCCACCATCCCCATCTCGCCGTCCAGGCAGATCATGCCTTGCGAAAGCACGCCGTGCATGGTTTCTTCGTGAATCACAGTGCCCGTCGGCAGCTCCGTGCCCGGCAAGGCCACGGGAACGCCCCATCCCACTTCCACCGGATGCGCCGATGCGCAGACGATCTGACGCAGGTCGCCGCGCGCTACTTCCATGTCACATACGTAGCGCCCTTCCGTGCCCTCGAGCGGCCGCTTGGCGCGCACAAAACCCACGCGCACCGCGGCCAGCGTGCCGGACAGATGATGCGTCGCCTCCACGTCCAGACCCACGCGCGGCAACGCCGCCAGCAGTTCCGTCAGCGGAACGCGCGGCGTCAGATAATCAAGCAGCCATTCAGTATTAACGATCATTCCACCGATTCCATAACAACCCGCCGCAACTTCTACCGGGCCGCGACCGTAAGGGAGCGGTGGCCGCGCCCGCCGCACCGCCCTAGAACTGCCGCAAAAACGCTTCCTCGTTTTGATACAGATGCCGGATATCGTTGATCTGATGCCGCAGCATCGTAACGCGGTCCACGCCGATGCCGAACGCGAAACCCTGATGCCGCTCCGGGTCCAGCCCTCCGGCGCGTAACACTTCCGGCCTCATCATTCCGCTGCCCAACACCTCTAGCCAACCCGTCCGTGAACACAGCGCGCAGCCCTTCTGCCGGCACACTACGCAGCTTACATCCACCTCCGCGCTGGGCGTGGTAAACGGGAAGTAGCTCGGACGGAAGCGCAGTTTCGTGTCAGGGCCGAACAGGCCCTTGGCCAGTTCGGTCAGCGTCCATCGCAAATCGGACATCGTGATGTTGTGTCCCACGGCGAAGGCATCCAACTGCTGGAAGATCGGGAAATGCGACGCGTCGATATCGTCCTTGCGGTAACAGCGCCCCGTGGTGATGGCGCGAATGGGAACCTGCCCCCCGCTCGCCTGCATCACCCGCGCCTGATACGCCGTGGTGTGCGTGCGCATCACGTGTTCGCCATCGGTATAGAACGTGTCGTGCAAGTCGCGCGCCGGGTGCCACGCCGGTGTGTTCAACGAATCGAAATTGTAATATTCGGTTTCAATGTCCGGGTAGTCGTCGTAGGAAAACCCCAAGCCGATCAGAATCTGCTTCATCGCCTCGGCGGTGGCCGTCATGGGATGCACGCGCCCGGCCAGCCGCCTCCTGCCCGGCAGCGTAATGTCCAGAGACGGCCCGCTGGGCCGCGCGCCGGCCTGCAACGCGGCTTTTCTCTGCTCGATCGCTTCTTCAATGCGGCCCTTCGCCGTGTTGACGGCTTGTCCGAACTGCTTCTTAATCTCAGGCGCCAGCGACGCCAGCATCTTCATGCGCGCCGTCAGCTCGCCTGATTTGCCAAGATACTGCACGCGCGCCTGCTCCAGCGCGGCCAGGGAATCGGAGGCCAGAACGTGCGCCAGTGCGCGTTCCAATAATTCAGGGATCGATTGCATGCGGGCGATGTGCCTGGAATCCAGAGTAGAGTGGAAATTACAAGTGTATCAGGATCATGCCGCTTTATCGCATTCTGGAACCTGAAATCATGGCCGGCGCCGAGGAGGCCGCCGAATACGACCATATGGATTTCAGCGCCACCGACCGGCTCTTTGCCGAGCGCGCCGCCGCCCTCGCGCGCGCGTCTTCGTTCGCATCGGGGCCCATCGTTGATCTGGGATGCGGCAACGCGAAAATTCCCCTTGCCATCGCGACGCTGGCGCCCGGCACACGCACCTACGCGGTGGAGATGTCGCTTGCAATGTTATCCGTCGCCGCCCGCAATCGCGCCAAGGCGGGCATGGACGCGAGTCGCGTCCAATTCATTGCCGGTGACGCGAAGCAACTCCCCATCCGTGCCGGCTCGGCCGGGTTGGTGATCTCCAACAGCCTGATACATCACATCCCCGAACCCCGCGCGGTGTTTCAAGAAGCCGCCCGCCTGGCCGGCCATCGCGGTGCCATACTGATCCGCGATTTGGTCCGCCCGGAGAATCAGAATGCTCTAGACGAGCTGGTGGAAAAATACGCCGCCGGTTGGAGCGCCCTGCAAACTGGTTTGTTCGCCGATTCCCTCCACGCCGCGCTCACCGTGCAGGAAGTGCGCCAGTGCCTGGCCGACTGCGGCATCGGCGGCGTGAAAGTCTCTCAAATCACAGATCGCCACTGGAGCGCCGAACGGAGCTAAGCGGCCTTAGCGGCCTCAGCGGCCCGCCGCACCCCGTCCCGGATCGCGACGCCGACCTCGCACCGGCCACGTCCGCCCTGTCCCTTCCGTACCGCGCCGCTGCCGGGCTGCTCCCGAACCGTGCCGCCGTCAGTTCCGCTTCACTATCGGCACTACGGAGATCCCCTGACGGCGCAATCTTGCGTCAAACGCGTCTCGCTTGGCCGCCAGTTCCCGCGCTTGGTGCGCGTCACTTTCCGCGGGCTCAGCCAGCCGGTGGGATTTGGCGTGCAGCAGCTTCGCCGCCAAAGCGCCGGCCGCCTCCACCACGCATCCGCCCACCTGGCCCCGCCGCGGGTTGTCCACACTGACCAGCCAAACGCACTCCGGTAGTGTCTTCTCCAAGGCTCGGATTTCCTGCCAATATTTCCTGAGATCAGGCATTTGAATCCTCGCCGCGCAGCACCCGGGCGATCTCGCGCATGGCCTGCTCGCGCTCGTCGCCGCTCATCTTGGCGTGGATGTTTTCAATTTGAATCGCCGCTTGCTGCCTGCGTCCGCCCAACTCCTCCGCCACCGACCGCCGCAGTTCTTCCAGTGTCTCCGGCGTGAGACTCCCTACCAGCTCGTCAAATTTAGAATTCACTCTTGTTCCTTTCGCGCAACGCGTGGCCTACGCCCCGCTCAAGCTGCGCTTCTCCAACTCGTCCGCTGTTCCCGCCGCCTGCACTGCGCGATTCCTGAACTCCGCCGCATATGCCAGCAGTGCTCCGGAAACGCCCTTGGAAAGATCCACCGGCAGCACCACTTCTTCGCTCACTGCGTCCCGCAACTGCTCCAGCACTTTCTCGGCGCGCTCCTGCGCGATGCGCTCCAGCGCGCGTCCACGTGCCGCCGAAGCGTGCGATTGCTCGCGCAAGTGCTCGATCTGCGCGGCGGGAATCAGATGCTCCACCAGTCGTTCTATCGCCCGCGTGGCTTGCCGGCTCTGGCTTTCCAAGGCCGCCAGCTCTTTCGCCGCCTTGAACTCAGGCTTGCCTCCCTCCGCTGCGGAAGATGCGATCAGAGAGTCCAGGGCGGTCTCGCGCAACACCGCTGCCTTTTCGCCCATTTCCTTGCCGCACTGACTCAACGTCCGCTCGGCTCCGCGAAAACGCGCAAGCCGTTCGGCGGCGGCGCGCTCTCCATGTGCTGCTTCCACTACATCGGCCTGCTCTTCCGCCAGACGCACCGCGGCGTCCACCCGGCTTTGAAGGTCTTCCACCAACTGCTGTTCATCCCCGGTGGCCACAGCCTGCAACGATGGTGTTCTGACAATATCGAAACTCATGCGCCGTAAACGTCCTTCCACGCGCATGATAGGGCCCGGTGGATGGCGCCGGCATGCGCACGAAGTGCCATGTGTTGCAACCAGGATGGTTAACGATTCCCCAAGATCGTCGCAGGTAGGGCAGGCCCGTGGCCTGCCAAACGCGGCCCGCCTCAGCCCCAGGCGCGCGCCCCTTGAACACGTGCGGTGGCAGGCCATGGGCCTGCCCTACACTGGATTCATGGCGAAATGGCGGGGCGATCTCTTCGGCGGCATCACGGTGGGCGTCGCCGCCGCGCCGCGCGCGCCAGGAAAGTGCCCACCAGCGTGATCGCGCATCCCGAATCAGGAAAATCATGACACTACTGGTCATTGCGATTTTTATCGCCGGCTATGCGCTCATCGCGCTGGAGCAACGCTACCAGCTTCACAAAGCCATCACCGCCGCCGCGCTGGGTGCGTCACTGTGGCTGATCATCGCCCTGCACGAGGGCGCAGCCGTGCAGACGGCAACCACGAAAGCAGGAGCCGAAATTTTCTCGCTGGTACTCTTCCTGCTGGCGGCGATGACGCTTGTCGAGATCCTGGTGCACTACCGGTTTTTCGACTTGATGCGCATGCGATTGCTGAAGTTGGGCCTCGACGACTACAAACAGTTGTGGGTGATCGGCGTCGCGTCGTTTTTCGCTTCCGCCGTGATCGACAATTTGACGGCGGCGTTGGTCATGCTCGCCATCGCGGGGCGCTTCTTCCGCGGAGCGAACATGCTGGTGGCGGCGGTTACCATCGTCATCGCGGCCAACGCCGGCGGGGCGTGGTCTCCCATCGGAGACGTCACCACGATCATGCTCTGGCTGGCCGGCAAGTTCACTGCCACGGAGATCATCGCATGGACTTTCCTGCCGGCGGCAACTACGTTTGTGGTGTGCACTTCGTTGTTGGCACGGGGCCTGCGCGGAGACACGCGCGACATTATGGAAGAGACCGTCGCCCTGTCCGGTTCGGAGAAAGCAATCGTCGTGTCCGCACTCGCTTCCTTCTCCCTGCCGCTTTTGTTCAGCCGGATTGGACTCCAGCCGTACTTCGGATTGATCTTCGGACTGGGCATCGTGGGCATGCTGATCGCCGCGTTTCGCCTGCGCGCGGCGGATGTTTTGGAAGACGTGGCAGGCTCGCATAAGACGCACCTCACTTCCGACATCGAAAAGGCGCTCGCGCGCATCGACGTTGCAAGCCTGTTGTTCTTTGCGGGGATTCTGCTTGCCGTGGGCGCCCTGGATCACCTGGGAATTCTGAGCCAAATCTCCAACGTTCTGCTGGGCGAGAAGCCCGGGGTTACCCGCCTGGTGGCCGGCAACGCTGCGCTGGGGGTTCTTTCGGCGATTTTGGACAATATTCCTCTCACGGCGGCGGCCATCGGCATGCTTGCCACGACCGATCCCGCCATCTGGTCCCTGCTGGCGCTCACGGTGGGTACCGGCGGCTCCATGCTGGCAATCGGTTCCGCCGCGGGAGTGGTCGCGATGGGCCGGGTGGAAGGGTTGACGTTCTCACGCTACATGCGGATGGCAACCATTCCCGCCGCGGTGGGTTACGCCGCCGGCATCGCGGTCTGGTGCGCCGAGTACCTGGCGTTTCGATGACGGGTTAACTCGACTCCGCAGGAAGATCGATCTCGATCTCCATCCGCAGCAAGGCCGCGCTGAACGTCTTCCCCTGCGCATCGGTCCGCAGCGATACCGTTCCTCCACCGTCCAACGCCTCATGCAGCAGAAAATTCAGCGCATGCAGATTCGGAAGTTCAAAGCGCTCTACCTCGCCTTTGCACAACTCGCGGAAATGCTCTTTCACGCGTTCGGCCGTGACCTGCGCCACCAGCGCCGGATAAAATTCCGGCTTCAACGCGATCAGGCCGATATTGGAGCAATCGCCCTTATCCCCGCTGCGTGCATGCGCGATCCGTCGAAGGGGAACGCGCGTCATCATGCGTCCGGCCTCACAGTGACCGTGGCAGTCACTTCGCGCTTGGGAATCAGCGCGGGCCAGTATGCAATCACTTCTTCCACTTTTGGTTTTCCTCCCGACGGATACGTCACCACCGGCGGCCCATTCAGCGCCAGCGGCGCAAACTCCCGCGTAAAGCGCTCCACCGCCGCCGCATCGCCGCCGCGCACGCCCACGCGCAGCGTCACCTCCGCCAGATCCGGAGACGGTTCGCCCGAAAGCGCGTCGCCATGGCATGCGTTCGCTCCCACGCATTCGCAATGGATCGCGTCGAACTTTAATCCCAACCTTTCCAAACGCGTGCGCAGGATATCGCCGGCCAACCTGGCCTTCTTGTAAGCGTCAGGCCAGCCATACACCAGGGTTCCCACGGCTTTGTATCCGGCCGCATAGCTGATGGAAACCTTGTAGAACTCCGTCGCGGGGCGGCCTTGGATGCCCCAGAATCGCACTCGATCCGGCCCGGCTTGTTCCAGTTGGATGGTGGTGAAGTCCGCGACGCCGTCGGGCGTCATGTACGCGCGTGGATCGCCGATCTCGTATACCAACTGCTCCTTCACGCCAGCCACCGTGACGCGGCCGCCGGTATTCGGATGCTTGGTGACGGCGAAGCCTCCATCGGGCTCCGCTTCCAGAATCGGGTAGCCGATGCCTGCGAGGTCCGGCATCGTTTCCCAATCCACCTGGCAGTTGCCGCCGGTAACTTGCGCGCCGCATTCGATCACATGCCCACCCACGATGCCCCCGGCGAGCTTGTCCCAATCGTCCGCCTTCCAACCGAATTCGTGAATCGTGGGACCCAACGAAAGCGCAACGTCCGAACACCGCCCGGTGACCACGATGTCCGCGCCCTGGCGCAAGGCTTCCGCGATGGGGAACGCCCCCAGATATACGTTGGCGCTACGCACCCGCGCGCGCACATCCGCCAGCGGCGCGCCTGTGTCCATGTTACGCAGCTCCACGCCGCGCCCGATCAAATCGTCCAGCCGCCCCACAATGTTGTCGCCCGTGACCACGCCGACCTTCAGCCGCCCGCCGTACCCCGCGCGCTTCAACGACGCCGCCACGGCCTGCCCGCAAGTCTCGGGATTTACGCCGCCCGCGTTGGCCACCACCTTGACGCGGCGCTCGACAATTTCCTTGGCGCCTCGCTCGATCATCTGCGGAAAATCCCGTGCATAGCCCGCCTGCGGATCGCGCGAATATTGCTTCTGCAGGATGGACATGGTGACCTCGGCCAGATAGTCGAGCGTCAAGTAATCGATTGGCCCGCCGCGCAACTGCTCCAGCGGCGCTTCCAGCGAATCCCCCCAGAAACCCTGTGCGTTGGCGATGCGGATCATACTCGTGTGCACCGGCGCGATAGCACCTGGATGCCCGTGCGCTCCACTGCTCGATCCAGGTCAAAGGTGGTTCCTGCCATCTTCTTTGCGTAAACGGCGATAGCCTGAGACCGAGCGGCTCTCTTGTGGGACGGGCGACCTGTCTTTGGTTGCTTCACGTCGGCAGCCGGCAAGAAGGCGGCACCATCTCTCATGCGCGGAAAGTAGCATAGGCGGGCCGGCGGTGTCTACTGTCGTTCATGACGTGTCGGTCATGAAGTGTCGTTCATGAATTAGCGATCGCACCGCTCGCTGGGTCAGGGCAATTTATACGTCACTAACGTGGAGCCCGCCGTAACGGCGATGTATTGCTTCCCGTCCTTGCCCATGTAGGTGATAGGATTCCCATGGATCGCTTCCTCGGTCTTCGCGCTCCATAGCTCCTGACCGGTCTTGGTGTCCAACGCGCGGAACATGCTGTCCACGGCGGCTCCGATGAAGATGAGCCCGGAGGCTGTCGTCGTGGGGCCTCCGCCCAAATTCACACCACCCGTCTTCATGCCCGCCGGCACGCCTTCCATGGTGCCGAAGGGAACCTGCCAAGCGATGTCTCCCGTGTTCACGTTGACCGCGGTCAATCTTCCCCAGGGCGGCTGCCAGCAAGGCCAACCATTCACGATCGGCTGGTTGGGACTCCGGAAGGGATGGTTGAAGAGTCTGGGTGTCTCAGGAGGTCCCAGGAGGTTGACATCCTGCGGAGTCAGGCGAGGGATGCTGGGATCGGCGTTGTGCTGGACAATCATGCTGAAATCCCCCGAATCCGTCGTGTTGATGATGTAGTACCCCAGTTTCGGATCAAACGTTCCGCCGCTCCAGGTGGCGCCGCCCAACACCCACGGCAATTGGAGCGTACCCTTTGCCGATGGCGGTGTATAAGGGCCGCGGTTGCGCCCCCCCTCCTCCTTTTCGAATATCGCGCGGCAGGCCGCCTCATGCTCCGGCGTGATTTTCGCGATGTCATCCGGATACTTGAAGCTCAATCGCACCAGCGGCGGGGGTTTGACGGGGAAGGGTTGCGTAGGCGAGTACCATTCGCCGGGGATATCGCCGGCGGGCACCGGACGCTCCTCCACATCGTAAATCGGCTTACCCGTCACGCGGTCCAGAATAAAGAGCAAAGTATTCTTGGTCATCGTTCCCACCGCTGGAATCCGCTTGCCATCCTTGACCACGTCAAACAGGATCGGCGGAATCGGCATGTCGTAATCCCATATCTCGTGATGGATCGCCTGAAAATACCATTTAAGCTTTCCGGTTTCGGCATCCACGGCGACAATGGAATTCGCGAACAGGTTCGGTCCCGGGCGATCGATGCCATAGAAATCGTTGTTCACCGAGCCGAGCGGCATGTAGAGAATGCCGCGCCTGGCGTCCAGGGTGAAAAAGCTCCACACATTCGCGCCGGAGACATTCTTCCAGGTGTCCCCAGGCCAGGAATCATTGCCCACCTCGCCGGGCCTGGGCACGGTGTGGAACGTCCATACCAACTTGCCGGTTCGCAAATCCCAGGCGCGCACATCGCCCGCGGGTCCTTTGACGCCCGTCTGGTCCACGATGTGGCTGCCGGTGAATACCAGATTCTTATAAATGGCGGGGGCGGATGTGATTCCATGGTGCAGACCCATGAAGCCATTCATCACTTCCGGCGTCTTCAGATTCACGATCCCCTCATTGCCGAATCCCGGATTGAGTTTCCCGGTCTTCGCGTTAAGCGAGTACAGATCGCCCTCCTCAGTGCCGAACAGGATCTGCGGAGGCGTCAATTTATCGCCGGGCCAGTACGCAACTCCTCGCATGGACGCCTCAAACCCGCGATAGTCTCCGCGCGCCGTATATTCCCAGAGGACCTTGCCCGTCTCCGGCTCCAGCGCGGCAACGTGGTTCCACGGCCACGACAGGTACATCACTCCGTTCACCACCAGCGGCGTCGACTGGCTCAACCGGAATGCCTGGCCCTCCTTCTGCATCCGGTAACTCCATGCAGGAGCCAGTTTCGCGACGTTGCCCGGGTTGATTTGGTTCAACGGAGAGTGGCGTTGATTGCTGGGATCATGCCCCCACGTGGGCCAGTCGGTCTGCGCGTGAAGCGACGGCAGCGCAAGGCTTGCAGCCGCGAATAGCCATGAAATTCGCATATGATTTGGTCCTGGACCTCCATGAGTTGCCCGGCGGCGGCGAAGCCGGTACCGGCAAGAGCGCCGGCTCGAACGCTAGTTCGATCCCCTTTTCGCCGCCGCTTCCGCTAATTTCTCATCTGTCCGGGCGCCGGAGAGAGTGAGGGCCATGGCGTGATTGCCCTCATGGCAGGCATATTCGTACACCGGGCCTTCAAAGGCTCGCAAGGGGACTTCTCCGGACCACGGCTTTGTATAGATACCCGGGTCGTCCACGGTGAATGAATAGTTGAGAATACCCGGAGCGGTGCGACTGAAACGCTCGGTCACGCGCATTTTTTCATCCGGGCGCCGCAGGTCGTTGCCGTCGAACTGGGGCGCGCCGAACCAGCCTCGCTTGCCGTTAAAATTCTTCGTCTCCACCACCAGCGTATCGCCTTCCCAGCGGCCCCGTGAATCGCCCGTCCATTGGCGCATCGGGTCATGCGGGCGCCCATCCAGGGGGATGATGCGCACATCGTGAACCATTTCGACCGCGATCGCGACGAAATCCTTGGCCTGCACGATGTGATAGTTGTTGTTGTAGAACGACGGCAGCATGGGCGGCCCGCTGGTGATCCATGTGATGCACCGCTCGATGGAAGTCTGGTCCTCCGGGCCGTAGTGGTAATGCTGCTTGTGAAACGCCTGGCCCGCCTCGAATTTCTGTTTGGCTTCCGGCGTGAGAGGGGGAAGCTGGCCATCCTTGGGGTCCGTGATGATGGACGTCCGCTTGTTGGGCAGTACCTTCCGGTCAGACTCCAGGAACACCGAGTTGTAATCCCCGCCCTGCCGTGCAGCGTTGTAGGCCGCGATTTGCGCCGCGACCGCGGTCGGATCCGTCCCGACCGGAACGGGTTTAGGTGGTGCGGCTGCGTTCGCGCCCCGATTCTTCCACTGTGAATCGGTATCCCGCCGCGTGCCTTCCAGCGCGCTGATTTCATCGTCGGTCAGAAACTCCTTGCCCGCCATCGCCGAAGGCCGCTGCAGAGGGGTTTGAGTGGTGTTGGTCCAGTATCCGGAAAGGTCGGGCTTCCCATCGGCGGTGCGCGGCGCAGTCCATGTCTTTCCCGGGGCGGCCGATGCGCTCTTTGCGGGCGGGCTGGTTCTTGAGGCGGACGTCTGGGCGGAAATCAGCGCAGGCGTCAGCAAAACAGCCGCTGAGAAAACAGCGAGGGCCGGGAATCTCAAGTTCATGGTACGGGTCCTTTCACATCTCACCGAGGACTGCGAAGGACTCCGGAATCGGAAACCCTTTGCGTCCTATATGTTAACTCCATCTATTGCCGAGAGCAATCGGCCTGCATTCGAATACCGCGCCCCGGTGGGGGTATGCGAACACGGTCTCAGTTACTCTCAGAAGTTCAGCTTCAAAGCCGCCTGCATCACCCGTGGCGAGTACGCGGCGTTGATGATGCCCGCGTTGGCGCTGCCGGCGGCGACTACAGTCGTCGTGCCCAGATTGAAATTGGTGTGGTTGGTCGCGTTGAACATTTCCCACCGTAATTGCAGCCCCACCTTTTCCGTGATCGGGAATCTTCGAAATATGCCCATGTCGAGTGTGAAAAGGCGTGGGCCCACGATCGTGTAAGCTCCACGGATGCCCGTAGCTGCACGGACCCGATTCAGGCACCCCTCCAGAGCGGGCCTAGCGTGTTGTGTATAGCAGGAAGGAAGCCAGACCAAAAATGAGAGCGGTCCCCAGAGAATCCCACGAGAAGAATAAGATTCTCTTGCGGGAGCGGTATACCAGCGCGATTGTCATGATCGCGGTCATCATCATCGCCGCAGTCGCAGTCACGGCATGGCTACCGGAAATTTGTCCAAGTATTGGTCCCTTGAAGTAGAAAATGTCGTCCAGCGCCAAGATTCCGATGTTGAACAGATTGCTGCCCAGAATGTTTCCGACGGCCAGATCAACAGCGCCCATCCGAAGGGCTGCGCGCGAGACCGCCACCTCGGGGAGGGACGTCGACAGTGCGATGAAGAGGCTTCCCACGAAGGTCTGGCCGAGCCCCGTCATCGTGGCAATTTGGTCGCCCACATGCGGTAAGTACGTGGCGGCTACCACGATGATCACCGCGTGCAGCGCAAACCGCCCATAAGCAGCCGCCTTCGAAACGTGCTCGTATTGCACCTGTTCGGCAACATCCCTCAGAAACTCAGCAATCCGCTTCTGTTCGTACCTGAATATAAGTCGCATCGCGATCAAGTAGATCAGTAGCAGGACGGGACTATAGACACCGATCCAGCCCAGCGCTGGAATGGAACCCCCCGCCAGGATGCAGATGGTGGTCGTTCCAAGAAGGAGAATGCCGAAGGCCGCCGTGAGTATTTGACCTTGGTGAGCCAGGGCTGATATCGGAGTTCCGTTGCGCCTGATGTCCAGCATGGCCAGGATGAGAAGGTTGAACATGCAGCTTCCCAATACGTCACCCGCGGCAATGTTGGGCAGATTGTAAACCGCGACTGAACTGATCCCCGTAATAAGCTCGGGAAGGGAAGTCACCGAAGCCATCAGAACAACGCCAATCCAGGTCCTTCCCATCCCCGTCTTTTCGGCGATCACGTCTCCGTATTCGGACAGGCGGGTCCCGGAGTATAGGATCACCGCTGCGCAGATGACGAACTGGAGCCAGATCATCTAGGAGTTTGTTGAAAAAGGGGCCGGAACAAGATACCTGAAGGATGTTTTGAACGTCTTACAGGTATGCGCGGAAACGACGATCAACAACAGCCTGAAATGTTCAGTTACGTGGCCTTGGAAAAGCGGGTGCCGGCGGATCATCCGTTGCGGGCCATCCGGAAACTTGCCGACCAAGTGTTGAGCGAGATGTCGGGGGAGTTTGACGGGCTGTACGCAGCCATCGGCCGGCCGTCGGTGCCGCCGGAACGGCTCTTCCGGGCGCTGCTGTTGCAGGTGTTTTACTCGATCCGCAGCGAGCGGATGCTGATGGAACAGATGGACTACAATCTGCTGTTCCGGTGGTTCACGGGTCTGGAGATCGACGATGCAGTGTGGGACCACGCGGTGTACAGCAAGAATCGCGACCGGTTGCTGAATCAGGAAGTGGCGCAGTCGTTTTTTGAGCGGGTCAAGACGCAGGCGGCGGGTCTGATGTCGGATGAGCATTTCACGGTGGACGGCACGCTGATCGAGGCGTGGGCCAGCCACAAGAGTTTCCAGAAGAAGGATGGCGGGGATGCGGGGCCGACAGCGGGCCGCGACTTCCACGGCGAGAAGCGGAGCAATGAGACGCACGAGTCCAAGACGGACCCGGACGCGCGGCTGTACAAGAAATCCTACGGACAAGAGGCCAAGCTGGCCTACTTGGGGCACACCCTGGTGGAGAACCGCAACGGCCTGATCGCGGCGGCGACGGCGACGCAAGCCAACGGAACGGCGGAACGGAATGCGGCGATTTTGATGGTGACTGGCCTGCGGAAAAGCAAGCGGCGGCGCATCACGGTGGGAGCGGACAAAGCCTACGACTCGAAGGATTTCGTGGCCACCATGAGGGAGCTGCAAGCGACGCCGCACGTCATACAGAACAACACGAACCGGCGCAGCGCGATCGATCAACGTACGACGCGGCACGCCGGATACGCGATCAGCGTGAGTAAACGATGGCTGGTGGAAAAGCCCTTCGGATGGTTGAAACGAGTCGGTGGCCTGCGGAAGGTGAAGTTACGTGGACTGGCGAACGTGGAGTGGTTGTTCGTGTTCGGTTGCGCGGCTTACAACCTTCTCCGAATCCCGAAACTGAAGGCGCAGCGCGCCTAAGCGGTCGAAAAAAGGTCTGCTGTGGCGCTCTCGCGCCGCATCAGAAGAGTCGATTGACCAGAATTCCGACTGGAATCTCGCGGACCTTAGGTTAGGGCCCACCGATTCCACTGCAAAATCGCCTTTTTCAACAAACTCCTAG
>CAMAUG010000031.1 GCA_945861255.1 Candidatus Sulfopaludibacter sp. SbA3 | reverse complement strand
CTGGGCCGTCCGATCCCCATCGCCGACGGATTCACCGGTGACGTACTCACGCTGGACGTGGCTACCGATTCCAGCTTCCCCAACGGGCGCCGCATGGGCGGCGGCACTGCACCGAATCGCAATCAGGTGAACGTGAACAGCGTTTTGCTCAGTCTGATTGTGGCAGGAGATCCTGGAGCGGGCCTTGCCAAGGGCGTCGAGGTCAACGATAAAAACTACCTCGACCGTTTCCCGTTCCTGGCTCCCGCGCACCAAGGCCTGTTGCAGGGTCATGGCGGAATCAACGTTCCCCCGGTTCCGGATATCCCGGTTCCGTAAGGAATTTCGATGATAGATGGCCCCTGCAACCGCGGGGGCCGTTTGGCGTTCGGGAGGAATCACCATGAAGCGTCTTTTGTTTATCGTATGCACCTCGCTCAGCGCCCATGACATGTGGATTCAACCGCGGACGTTTTCCCCGGCGCAGGGCGAGATCGTTTCCCTTCGGCTACTAGTCGGCCAGGATCTCCTCGGCGATCCACTTCCGCGCGATCCGGCGCTGATTCGTGAATTTATCGTCGAAGATCGCTCCGGCCGCAAACCAGTGGCCGGGCGCGATGGCGGCAACCCCGCTGGTTTTGTCCGCGTCGCCGAGCCGGGCCTTCACGTCATCGGTTATCACAGCAACCCAAGTTCAGTGGAAGAAACCGCCGGGAAGTTCAATCAATATTTGAAAGAAGAAGGACTGGACGCCATCGCGGCGCTGAGAGCCAGCCGGAACGAAACCGGCAACGCGGTACGCGAGCTTTTCTCGCGCTGCGCGAAGAGCCTGCTCGCTTCCGCGGACACCGGCGATGCGGATCGCGCGCTCGGCTTCCCATTGGAGCTGGTCGCCGAACGGAATCCCTATGGCATGCATGCCGGTGAAGAGCTTCCCCTACGGTTGAACTACGAAAATCATCCACTGGCGGGCGCGTTGGTGATTGCCATGAATCGCCGCAATCCTTCGGAGAAGATTACAGCTCGCACGGCCGGCGATGGCCGCGTGCGCTTGCGTTTGCCGGCCGGCGGCATGTGGTTGGTGAAGGCCGTGCACATGACGCCCGCTCCCGCCGCAAGTCATGCGGATTGGCAAAGCTACTGGGCGTCGCTGACGTTCGATCTGCCCGGAGCGAAATGAAATCCATAGCCATACTTTTGTTACTTTGCGGCGCACTCACTCAGGCGCATGAGATAGGAACGTCGCGCGTGTCCGCGATATTGAAGAACAAGACGTACGACATCGAAGTCGTCACCGATGCGGCGGCGCTGGCGGAGAAGCTGGAGACCGTGGCCGGCCGCGATCCCGGCTCGATCACGGATGCCGCGCGGCTTCAAATAGTACTCACCGCTTTCGACACTGACTTCCGGCGGCGGGTGAAGATCATGTTCGATGGCATTGAGGTCCGGCCCGAAATCACGTATTCGGCCGCGCCGGCCGTCGATCGAAACTCGGCGCCTGCCGCCACCATTCATTTGACGGGCAAGATCCCCGCTGATGCGCGCCGATTCTCCTGGAGCTACGCCTGGACATTCGCTACGTATGCCTTGACCGTGCAAAATGGCGGTGCGCCGGTGACCGAGTGGCTGGAAGGCGGACAAGGCAGCGCGCCAGTATCGCTTTCCTCGCCGCAAGTGTCCGCGCCGCAAGCTGCGCCGGAGAGCCGGATGACGACCATCTCGCGTTACCTCCAGCTCGGCTTCACGCACATTGTCCCGAGTGGTCTGGATCACATGCTTTTCGTGGTGGGTATTTATCTGCTCAGCCGCCGCGCGCGCGACGTGTTGTGGCAAGTCAGTGCGTTCACGGTTGCGCATTCCATCACGCTCGGGCTCAGCATGTATGGCTTGGTCGCAATCGCTCCCCGAATTGTCGAGCCGATGATCGCTATCTCGATTGCCTATGTCGCTATCGAGAACATTTTTCTTTCCGAGCTGAAAGCATGGCGCGTTGCGCTGGTGTTTGCCTTCGGGTTGTTGCACGGCTTGGGCTTCGCGGGAGCATTAAAGGAACTCACCCTGCCGCGCGCGGAATTCATGACCGCCCTCGTGGCATTTAATATGGGAGTAGAAGCCGGACAGCTTGCCGTCATCGCCGCGGCGTTCCTGCTTTTCGGATGGCAATGCTCGCATCAATCGTGGTATCGAAGGCGAATCGTCGTACCTGCATCTTCGATGATTGCTTGTATGGCGGTTTATTGGACGGTTGAGCGGTTGATCCTCTAGAAACCGTCGGGTTGCGGCAAAACGGGCTTTGCAGCTCGGCCCGGTGGAATTGCGATCGGCCCGCGAAAGTATCCCCACGCAGGAAGCATCATTGCGTGAACCGACATCTTCATTGTCCGAGGATCAATAACAGCGCGTTCGGCCTTGCTCTTCAACTCGCACGGGGCTACTTGCAGACCCACCCGTCGATCCCCTGGCGCGTTTCGTTGCACGGCGCCACGTTGTTCGGCGCTTCCAGCGAATAGTAGACCTTGAAATTGTCCCCGGACTTCTTATTGAAGTCCTGGACGAAGATCGGGTCGCGCGGTTGCGTGTCGCCGGGCGCCATGCGGAAGTTCATGGAAATGGCCGCCGGCGGAAACATGCCGCTGCTCACGCCGCTCATCGGCTCAAATACCGAGGAACGCACGGTGGCCACCTTCACCGGTCGGTCGGTAGTGGAACTGATGCGGTACGCCGTGCCCACCACCACGCCGGCGTAGTCGCGGAAGTAGCCGTTCTCAATTGTCATGGACCCATCCCCGCGCCCCGGCTCCGGCTTCTGATCGGTATTGAAGAACGGGCTGGTCACGCCCGTGCGCATCCCCTGCACGTTGGCGTTGCGCACGGTGATGCTCTTCGCAACATAGTCGCCCACCCACACGCCCGCCGGGCTCTCAAACTCGTTCGCCAGCGCGGACTTGTCGCCGCGCACCGTAACGGTGTCGATGGTCAGCTTGTCGGTCGGCGTCGCCGTCACGCCGTGCCGCGAGGAATTCCACACGCGGAAATTCTTGATCTCGGCGTTCCACCCCAGCGCCACGCCGCTCTGGATCGCACCGTAGGCTTCGTTGTTCACGAACTCCAGCACCGGCATCTCAGTGGTATCCACCAGCTTGGTTTCTTCGCTCTTGCTGGTGTCGCCGCCCTTGAACGCGGGAATGCGCACGTTGCCCAGCGCGCCCGCGGCCAGTCCAAACCCGAAGACATCGCCGTTCGATGCAACGTTGTTGCGGATGTAGTTGTTGGGTCCGCGGAACCAGAAGCCCGCGCCCTCCCCACCCGGATCCGGCGCCGCCCCGCCGTAACCGCTGCGCGGCGCGAATTCACCCGAACCCGCCGAGCGCAGCGCGAAGTTGTGATCGAATACGTTGTTGCTCTCCGTGCCGTCTTCGGTCACGATGCCCGCGCCGTGCGTGTTGTACGCCACATTGTCCTTCACTAAACCGTAGTGGCTGTTGTGCACCGTCACGCCCCACTTCGGAGCGCCGTCGATGGCGTTGCCCACCAGCGTGAACTGGTAGCCGCTGGCCGGTGTCTGTTTCGGGCCAAAGTTGTGGTGGAAGTGAATGGCGTAGCGGCCGATCTGATTCGTGCCCAGCTTGGCCACCGCGCCCTGAGCGTTGAACTCCGTGTTGTCCAGCACGCCCATGCGCGTGCGGCCCATTTCACGGACTTCAACGTAGCGCAGGTCGATATCGGCGCGCGACATATAGATCATGTGCCCGCGCGTGCCGGTCGGATTCTCCGAGCGGATCACCACGTTGCGCGTCAGATTGCCCGCATGCGGCAGAAATTCTAGTTTATCGTTGCCATCGCGCGCGCCCCTGTGATCGAACTTCAGGGGAGTCGCGAGCGTGATCCGGTCGCCATTGATGGAGGCGATAGCGACTCTCTCGTCCTGTGGCTTATAGGCATCGCCGCGTTCGTTCTCGCGCAACTGGCGCGTATCCGGCAGCACGATCTCGTCGCCCACCTTCCAGGACGGCGCCGCCTGCTCCAGCCTGAGTTCGGCCTGCCCCACGCGCGGCTCTTCAGCCAGCCTCACGAACGTGGGCAACTTCACCGCGCCATGCATGGTCAGACGGCCCAGAACTTCGATACCGCGGCTAAGCTCGGCCGGGTCCATCTTCCGGTCGATTTTCTGATCCGCGATCACCACTTCCGCAACGGCGGTCGCCGCCATCGGATTCGCCGGTGTGCCGATTTCCATCGCGCCTTCGTCCCACACCATGATGTTCCCGGTCTTCAAACGCGTGTTCGCGTCCGTCTTGAAGCTGAGCTGGCCGCGCACGTCCACGCAGCCGATCTTCACATCGCTCGCCACGTCGTAGACCACCTTGTGGCCCGCCCCGACCATCACGCGGTCCTCCGCGCCCGGAACCTTCCTGGTAGACCAAGTGGCCGCATCGGACCAGGCGCCGCTGCCGGTGCTGGACACCGTGGCGTTCGCGCAAAATTCCGGCACGCCGCCGGGAACGCCGTGGACGTTGCGGGCATGGTTATGATCTTGAGCGGCCGCCACCGATGCCAGCGCGAAAGCGACTGCGGAAGAAAGTCTCATTCTCATGGGATTCCGATACCTCTCCACTAAGCTAACCGATTCTTGAGCGAAACGTGGGGGTCCTATTCGGCGGCACTGAGCCGGGCCACGGCCGCGGGGTCCGCTAATTTGGACACCCGCGCGATGATTGCGTCGCACCGTTCGCTCGGCAGCACAGCGCCAGCCAAAACGCGGAATTTGGCCGCCATCTCATCCCACGTCAATGGATGTTCCGGATCGCCCTTGGGATGCCGGACAAAACGCTCGTGGCTCTGTCCGTCCCTTGTTTCGATCACGACATGGGCGGGCCATTCCCGTGGGTACGCTTCATCGATTCGCGGATCTCGCACCAATGTCACCTTCCGCATCATCGCGCGAATCTCCGTCGACGACACTTGCTCCAGCGTGAACTGGTCTAAGCCCGCCGCTCCGCGCACCGCCGCCACGGCCGCCCCGAAGGGCATGGAAAACTGCGCGTCGACAATCGACCGCGGATCATATTTCTTCTCAAGTGGGTCCGCCACCAGCCCCCAGCCCGCGCTCAACACGGCGATCTTCATATCCGCGATCTGATCGGGTTCCAGCTTCTCCCGCCGGACGATGTCGAGCACGGCATCAATCGGGCCCTGCATATAGCGGCAGCATGCATGAGGCTTCACCGCCGTGTGAAGAATTTCGTAGGTCTTGCCCAGATCCGCCGTCAGCCGCCCTGGAATTGCATCGCGCGAATAGGCGTGCAGGAAACCATCCCGGCCTTCCAGGATATGGGCAGGCCCCACGAAGCCCTCGGACGCAAGCAGTGCCGCGTGCATTCCGTTCTGTGCCGCGAGACCCGGGTGAATTCGTTTCGTCCAGGCGCCCTCCGCCAGGAATTCCATGCTGCCCGCCGGCATGCTCCCCGCGATCCCAACGGCATTCCGTGTCTGCTCCTCGCTCAATCGAAGCAATTTGCAGGCAGTGATAGCCGCTCCGAATACGCCGCACGTTGGAGTGGGGTGAAAGCCCAAAGCGTATTGTTGTTGCGGTCGCACCGCCATCGCGATGCGCGCTGCCGCTTCGTATCCGGCGACCACCGCCCCCAGAAATTCATCGCTCGTGACGGCGTCCAACGTCTCCGCCAGTGCGAGTGCTGTCGAGTACATCGTCGTTCCCAAGTGGATGGAGCCGCCGCTGTGCGTATCATCCATCTCAATGCCGTGCGACGACGTTCCATTGGCGAACGCGGCGTAGGCAGGGAGCGTTCTTATCGGCGTTCCAAAGATCGTAGCCCGGCAAGTTTCGGGCGTGGAAGGACACACTTTCTGAATCATTCGTTGCGCCGCCCTCGCCGATTCTTCGCGCGAACCACGGATGGCAACCGCCAGATAATCCAACAGGAAGTAGCGTGCGCGGTCCAATACCTCGCCGGGTAGTGTCCGCGCCTGCAGGTGATGCAGAAACTCGACCAGCTCGCTCGTATACTCGGGGTTGCTCATACAGAATCCCAGGGGCGCCGCTGCTACAGTTTGCTCGCGTATTTCTTGAGTAGATTGCGGGCGATGATCAGGCGTTGCAGTTCGTTGGTGCCGCCGCCGATGACCACCAGCGGCGCATCGCGGTAGTAGCGCTCAACGGGGAAGTCCTTGGAATAACCGTTCGCGCCCATGATGCGCATGGCCTCGAACGACACGCTGGCGGCGGTCTCCGTCGCGAACAATTTAGCCATGCCGGCTTCCAGATCACAGCGCTCGCCGCGATCGCGTTTTTCCGCGGCCGAATATATGAGCAAGCGGGAGGCCTCGATGTTCGTGGCCATGTCCGCCAGTTTGTTCTGAATGGTCTGGTATTCGGCAATGGGCTTGCCGAACGTCATGCGTTGTTGCGCGTACTTGATCGCTTCTTCAAACGCGGCGCGCGCAATGCCCAGTCCCCGCGCCGCAACGTTCAGGCGCTCGGCTTCCAGGCCCGTCATCACTTGCTTGAAACCCTGCCCTTCCACTCCGCCGATCAGATTCTCCACCGGGACCGGGAAATTGTCGAAATGCAGTTCGCACGTTTCCACGCCCTTGTATCCCAGTTTGTCGATGTCGCGGCTGACGGTCATGCCCGCGGCGCCCTTTTCGAAAACGAATGCGCTCATGCCGCGGTGCCGGGGTTCCGCCGCCGCGTCGGTCTTGGCCAGCAACAGAAAGGTATTGCCGTACCGCGCGTTGGTGATCCATAACTTTGACCCATTGACGCGATAGACGGCGCCATCGCGTGTGGCCGTGGTGCCGATATTTTGCAGATCCGTGCCCGCCGCCGCTTCCGTCAGGCAGATGCCGCCGCGTTTTTCTCCCGAGGCGATCCCCGGCAGAAAGCGCTTCTTCTGGTCGCCGGTTCCGAAGCGCGCGACAACGTCGGCCATCACCGCATGGCTGCCGATGATGCCGGACAGCCCCAGCCAGCCGCGCGCCACTTCCTCGAAGATTCGCGCAAGCGTGGTCGTGTCGACACCCACGCCTCCGTACTCCTCCGGAACGCTCAACCCAAACAGGCCCATCTCCTTCATCTGCTCCACCAGCGCGTGAGGATACTCGTTGCGATGCTCCATCGCGGACGCCACGGGGATCACTTCTTTGTCTACGAAGTTCCGAACCGTGGTGACGATCAATTCCTGCTCGGTGTTCACCGTCTGCACTTACTGGTCTCCTCCCATGGGCGCCTTTATGCCGCGCCGCAAATCGCCCGTTGCAACAATGTTTCGATTTCTTCTCCAGAGTATCCGGCTTCTCTGAGGACGGCGCGCGTGTGCTCGCCCAGCTTGGGCGGCGGTCCCTGAATCGCGGGCGGCGTCGCTGAAAGTTCCAGGGGCAGCCGCGACAACCACGCGGAGCCCTCTTCGCCCAACGCTACGGCCTCCAGTTGCCCCAACGCCGCAACCTGACGATCCGCCAGCACCTGTTCGGCATTTTGCAAGGGATCGTTGGCCACGTCGGCTTCGTCCAAAACCGCCGTCCAGTGCGCCACTGGTTGGGTGCGCAGAACTTCGGTCATCAATCCATCCAGCACCGGCGTGTTCGCCACTCGCCCCGGATTAGCGGCGAAGCGCGGATCGTCTGCCCATTCCGGATGCCCCAGCGCCGTGCACAATCTCCCGAAAGCTCTGTCGCCGGAGACGCCGATCATCAGGGTCCCGTCGAGCGCCTGATATGCGCCATAGGGCGCGAACGCCGTATGCCGCGAACCTTGCTGCTGCGGATTCATCCCCGTAAACTGCCGGTAGAGCAAGTGGTACGCCATGAGCATGACTCCGGTTTGAAATAGCGACGTATCCACTCTCTGACCCGTGCCCGAATTCTTACGCTCCAGCAGCGCGGCCACCACGCCCAGCGCCATCCAAACACCCGCCCCGAAGTCCAGAACCGAGACGCCCGCGCGAACCGGCTGACCCTCGCCATTCCCGGTAACGCTCATGATTCCGGTGCGGGCTTGCAGGATCGCGTCATACCCGGGGCGAGTGTGATCCGGCCCACCTGGGCCATATCCAGACAGCGATGCATAAATGATATCCGGCTTGTGCGCGCGCACCACGGCTTCGTCCAATCCCAATCGCTGGGCCGTTCCGCCACGAAAATTCTCCATCCAAACGTCGCACCCTTCCGCGATTTTCAAGACGGCCTGTTTTCCCTCCGGCGTTGTAATGTCCACCGCGATCGAGCGCTTCCCACGATTGAGCAACGTGAAATACGCACCCCACGGGCCGCGATGCGGACTCATCCCGCGCCCGTCTTCCCCCACCCCGACGCGCTCCACTTTGATGACGTCCGCGCCCAAATCCGCCAGCACCATGCTGGCTGCCGGACCCGCGACAATCGTGCTCAGGTCCAGGATGCGAACGCCGGCGAGAATGGATTGGCTCATACGGTTTGGTTAGTCCAGGTTATCAATAAGAAAGTCTGCGACGTTTTGCGCGGCGGTCTACGGCGCAGTATTGCCCGAGATCCCGATTGCGTCGGCTCCCAATCCCGGCCGTAATGTAAGATAGACACTTCGAAAGGAGCGGGAGCAATGGAGATCATAGGCGCCGTCGAAAGCGTGTGGCGCTATCCGGTGAAGAGCATGCGCGGAGAAGAGTTGCAAGAGGCCTTTGTAGGGTTCCCCGGCATCTATGGGGATCGCGTCTACGCTTTTCGGAATTCTGCCGCGCCCAAAGGATTTCCTTTTCTGACGGCTCGGGAACTGGAATCCCTGCTGCTCTATCAACCGCGTTTTCGAAAGCCGGAACTCATGGCTAAACCAGCCAATCTGGCCGAGGCTGAAGCCATCGCACCTGGAGCCACCCCTGTTTATGCGGACTCGGCCGAACTTGCGATGGATGTCGACACACCGTCGGGTGGGCGATTGGCGATCGATGACCCCACGTTAATCGGCCTTCTGCGCGCCAATATTCGCGAGACGCATGAACTTGCATTGCTGCGGTCGGACCGTGCGATGACGGATTGCCGGCCAGTCTCTTTGTTTTCGATCCAAACGGCGCGGCAACTTGGGGAGGAGTTGGGAATCAACCTGGACAAGCGGCGCTTTCGCGCGAACATCTACGTTGATCTCAAATCCGGGAGAGGGTTCGACGAAGATGCGCTTGTGGGTCGAACTCTGCGCGTCGGCGCCAAGACCATCATTAGAGTGATGGACCGCGACCCTCGCTGCAAGATGATCACGCTCGATCCCGACACCGGGCAGCAGAATGTCGAAGTCATGAGGCAATTGGCCCACGCACATGAAACCAAGGCCGGCGTCTATGGCGCGGTTTTGGTCGAGGGCACGGTCAGGCCGGGCGACGGAATCTCTCTGGTGGATTGACGCGCGCCGGTTTACAAAGGTCGTATCTCGACCTTCCGGAACTTCAAGATTCCCGCGCCGTGCTGCAGCGCGAACGGCCCCTCGGCGAACTTGCTGCTTTCGCCATCCGCCGTCTTGACTCCGTTAAGGGTCACCGTCAACCGGTTGCCGCGCGCCGTGATCTCAAAAGTATTCCAGCGGCCCCCCGCCTTTACGGGAGTGGGAGGACCCGCCACGTCCACAATGGCGCCCGTGGCGTATTTCTGGTCCGCGCGCGTGTCGTAGATGTTCACTTCATATGAATTGGCGGCGCTCACCTGCTTGCGGTCCGCGCAGCGCAGGAACACGCCGCTGTTGGCCGGTTCGTCCACCCAGAACTCCACTCTCATCTCGAAGTTCTTGTAGGAGCCATTGCTCACCAGAAAACCTGTGCCGCTGGTGGCCTCAATGGCGCCGTCGGCCACTTTCCAATTCGCGTTGCCGATCGCGGTAAAGCCGTTCAGGCTCTTGCCGTCGAACAGAGTCGTCCAACCGCTCGAAGATTGTCCGTGGGCCAGCCCGATGGCAAGCAAGCCCAGGCTAAGCAGGGAATAGTGTTTCATCATACAGTCTCCTATCGCTCCGCACTTCACGAGAAAAACATCCGCCACGTAGTCACCGTCAGCGCGTGCGTCACCATGGATGCCCTGATGCTGTGCGCCTGCCGGAAAGCCATTCCGTAGAACACGCCGGCAACCGCCGCCAGGGCCGCGAACCGCCAGTTCGGGAACGCGCCGTACCACAAGTGCACGCCCCCGAAGACAGCCGACGTGACCGCCAGCGCCGCCCACTCGTTCTTCAGCCACGCCGTCATCCACTGCTGCAGCAGTCCCCGGAAGAAGAATTCCTCGCCCAACGCCAACACCCATAGCGTTCCGAAGAACGTTCCGGCCGTGAACAGTGTAATCCTCTCCCATCCTTGATAACGCATGTGCGGCGCCGTGAATTGCAGCGCCCATCCGAGCGCCGCCGCCACCGGCAGCAGCCCGGCGAAATACAGCGCGCCGATCTTCCACTCGCGCGCCTGCGGCCAGAATCCGAATCCAATCCCTGGCGCGCGCCGCAGGCTCACCATCGCGAACAATCCGGTTCGGAACCACATCAGTTGTCCCAAAGCGGCCAGCGGCAGCCGCGGGTGCGGGTCTACATAAAGCGGAGGCAGAATCCGGACAAGCCAGACCACCGCCACAGCTACCAGAAAGAGAATATCGGACAGCGGTCCCTGCGGAAGGACAACGAACCAGAAGGAAGCCGCCGCCGCGAGCGCTGCGACAATCGCAGCAGATCTCCAGTCGAACGACCCCAGCGCCAGTGAAGCCGCGCAATAGGGCGCGGCGGCCGCCGCGGTGAGCACCAGGGCCAGCGCAGCTCTTGGCAATTTTTCCAGACGGGTGCGCAGCCGCTCCACGCCCAGAACAAAAAAGAAGCTGATTTCCAACAGAAACGCTGGCAGTGCCGCCACAGCGACGGACCAAGGGATCTCCCGCTCATGCGCGTACCAATACCCCGCTATCGCGCCAACCACCCACAACGCTGGAAACACGAAAAGAAACACGAAAGGAAACGCGGGAATCGTCACCGCGTCTCATCGTAGCACTTGAACGTGCTGACTTCCGGATGCGTCACTCATGCATAATGTATCGAGTGGCCCAGCGCGACCCGCGTATCGAAAAGGATATCCCGATGAAACGTAGCTGCCTCCTGTTGATTGCTTGCTCCTTTGTTTTTTCCGCCGACGATCCTTACGCCGCGTCGCTGTTCCAGAAACACTGCGCCGCCTGCCACCAGAAGGCTGAGGCCGCCGGGCGCATCCCTCAGATTGAGGAGCTCAAGACACGTTCGCAGAGATCGATTCTGCGTACGCTGCAAACCGGAGCGATGCAGCAGCAGGCATCCATGCTCGCCGCCAATGAGCGGCAGTTTTTGGCCAACTGGCTGGGCACGCCGGTCACGATGGAGCTGCAGCGCGAGCAGATCTCGAATGCGTGTCCGCCGGGTGCGGCCTGGAAGAACACTCCCGGCTGGTCCGGCTGGAGCCCCGGCTTGGTCAACACGCGGTTCCAGTCCACAGAGGACGCCGGGTTGAGCGGCGCCGACGTGCCGCGGCTGAAGCCGAAGTGGGTGTTTGCTTTCCCGGACACCACTCTGATGCGATCTCAACCAGCCGTGTACCGGGGACGCGTTTTCGTGGGCAGCCAGGACGGTACCGTCTATGCGCTCGATGCCGCCACCGGCTGTACGCATTGGAGCACCGTCGTCAACGCCGAAGTGCGTTCCGGCATGACCGTCGCTGAAGTCGCCGGAAGACCCACGGTGTTTTTCGGAGATTCCTCAGGCTACTACTACTCCTTGGACGGTGAAACCGGTAAGCAGTTGTGGCAGCTGCGGCCTGACGATCACCCCGCCGCCAAAGGCACCGCCACGCCCGTGTTCTACCAGGGGCGGTTGTATATCGGCGTGTCCTCGCTTGAGGAAGGCATGGGATTTGCGCCCGGCTACGCGTGCTGTACCTTCCGCGGCAGCGAATCGGCTGTCGACGCCGCCACCGGAAAGGTGATCTGGAAACGCTACATGATCGCCGAAGCGGCCAAGCCCCAGCGGAAAACCAAGCGCGGGGCGGACGTGATGGGTCCTTCCGGCGTGGGCGTCTGGAACGCTCCCACGCTCGATCCGGAGCGCGACACGATGTACTTCACAACGGGCGATAATTACTCAGATCCGGCCACTTCGATGAGCGATGCCGTGGCGGCGCTGCGCATGTCGACCGGTGAAATTCTGTGGTCGAAGCAATTCACCGCCAACGACGCTTGGAACTCCGCCTGCGGCATATTTCCAGGCACACGCGTGGATGGTGGCGAGAAGTGCCCGGACTCTGACGGCCCGGATTTCGATTTCGCCGCCTCCTCGGTTTTGGTGCAGCTTCCCAATGGACGCCGCGCTCTGCTGGTGGGGCAGAAGTCCGGTATGGTGTACGCCGTGGATCCGGATCGTAAAGGCCGCATCCTGTGGCAGTCCCGCGCCGGGAAGGGCGGAAACGGGGGCGGCATCGAGTGGGGCGTAGCCAGCGACGGAAGGAATCTATACGCCGCCGTTTCCGATCTCGATTTCCAGATACTGCCGGGCACAGGCCAGCGCCAGTTCAAAATAGACCCCAGCAAAGGCGGCGGGATGTTGGCGTTCCGTGTTGATAACGGCGAGCGGATATGGCAGACTCCAGCGCCCGGATGCGGCGCCAAGACCGCCTGCAGTCCGGCGCAATCGGCCGCCGTGACGGGGATTCCCGGCGCGGTCTTTTCGGGCGCCCTGGACGGACACTTGCGAGCCTACGCCACCGATACCGGCAAAATCATTTGGGATTACGATACCGCGCGCGAGTTTCAGACCGTCAACGGCGTTCCGGGCCGCGGTGGAGCCATCGACGGACCGGGGCCGGTGGTGGCCGGCGGAATGGTGTATGCCGTATCCGGTCGTGGGCAGCGCGGCTTGGTGCCCGGCAATGTGCTGATCGCATTCGCGGCCGAATAGCTGGAATGCCGTGCAGCGGACTGAATGGCCGACCGCTGGTTGAGCCACGCAAGTCCTATGTTTTCGGGCGGCGGGGCGGACTATCCGCTGGTCGGCGAGGTCAGGGAGTCTCCGGCTGCAATAGAGTGTTATAAAGGAAGTTAGCATGAACCGGGTGCGGTTGAGCATTACATTGTTTTTGGGGGTCTTGCTTGCCGGGGCCTTGCCGACGGCGCGAATCGCGGGCAGGGTGCCGCAACCGGAAAGCCGCTTACGGCTGTTCCATACCCATACCGGCGAACACTTGGATGTCGTTTATCGCAGGGGGGATTCCTACGTTCCCGAGGCCTTGGCGCAGCTCGATCGCTTCCTGAGGGATCATCGCACGCAAGAGATTCACCACTTCGATCCGCACGTGTTCGACCTGCTATCGGACGTCACGTCCGCTGTCGGGCGCCCGGGCGCGGAGTTCCAGATTATCTGCGGCTATCGCACGCCCTGGAGCAACGAATATCTCCGCACCCAGACCTCGGGAGTCGCCAAAAACAGCCTGCACACGCGCGCGGAGGCGATTGACATTCGCCTGCCCGGAACACCGCTAGTCAAGTTCAGAGACGCCGCATTGGCCCTGCACCGCGGAGGCGTAGGTTTCTATCCGGCTTCAGGCTTCATTCACTTGGACGTAGGCCGGGTGCGCCGCTGGTAGCCGCCGTCTTGGCAGCCCTCCCGGCAAGTTGTTTCTCCAGTTCCGCGTCATAGCCATAGAGATCCGCAAGAAATCTTACCTCCCCGGTCTCCAGAACAACAGCCGTCATATACGTCATCATCACGGGAATTGGCTTCGGCGGATTCACCTGCACGGTCTCGGAGCCATTCATCGCCGCGATGATGCCCTCCCGCGACCACACCGGGTCCTCTCCCAGTACCCAGGCGGCGAACTCCGTCGCGTTCTCCAGACGCACGCAGCCGTGGCTGAAATCGCGGCGAACCTTGGCGAACAAGGCTTTCGCCGGGGTGTCGTGCAGGTAGACGCTCGCTTCATTCGGGAAGAGAAACTTCACCAGCCCCAGCGCATTCTTGGGTCCCGGCACTTGGCGCAGCAGAAATTCTCCGGACCGGAGCCGCGCCAGCGCACCGGCGGAAACGACGTCTGAAGTGACCACCTCTCCGCGCGAAGTGGTTACTTCATAGCCGTGAGCCGCCAGGTACTCCGGGTGGCGCTTGATTTCAGGCAATAGCTCGCCACGCTGGATGCTGAGCGGTACGTTCCAGGGCGGCTGGAAAATCACCTGGTTCAATTCGCCGGCCAGCAGGGGCGTCGGCGTTCTGCGCGCTGCGCCCACGACGATCTTCATTTCGAGGACTGTCTGCAGCGTGGAGTCCAACGCGCGCAGGCGAAACTCGGGCAGATTCACCAGAACGGGTGGATGTGAAAAAGTGCGCGGCAGCCAGCGCCAACGCTCCAATGCCAGTTCCAGTTGCGCAACGCGGTCGCGGAGCGGCGTGTTCAACTGGGCAAGCGTGGCGGCGCCGATGCGGCCGTCGGCTTCTAAACCATGGCGAGCCTGAAAGCGCTTGACGGAATCGGCGGCCGCCGCAGTGTAGGTTCGTGAGCCTGCCGGCGGAACAGCCTCCGGCGGTAAATCCCCCAGCGCCCGCAGCAAGCGAGCCAATTCCGGCATGGCCGGATACGTGTCTCCCGGTTCCACCGGCTCCGTGACAGCTGGAAATCGCCGGCCGGCGTGCTCGGGGGCAAGGCTTCGGTACTGCGCCAGAGCCTCCAGCGTTCGCCGGTACGCCGGGTAAGTGGGCTCCATCTCCCGTAAACTTACGCTAAGATCGGCTGCATCGAGAACATTTTTCCGAATCAGCGTGGACAACGGCACTTGCGAATCGCGTCCGGCGCGCCGGTACAGGCCCGGATTGGCCCGGCCTTCACGCAGGTCCGAGACGTAGCGCATCACTGCATCCGTCAGCGCGATATCGAACTGCATCAAGTCCTGCGATTCGTGGTTCTCAACGGTTGCCAGACGGGAAGCCCAGTTCGGGCCGTCGTAGTCGCGCGCATCCAAACCCTTGGTTTCCGCGTGTTCCAAGAGATTGATGACCTCGCGGGCCCTGGGCGTTGCTCTCCCGTCTTGGACCCATACCGGCCGTTCGCCGGCGGCCTGGTAGAAGCGGAGGAGTTCTGCTTCTTGCGAAAACCCGAACGCGGTCGCGGCCATCGGCAATAGTATTATTTTCCACATGGTCGCGCTCCCTGCGCTCGATAGAGCAATCGTAAGACCAACACCAACAGAGCGTGACGCTCGAATCGCAAGCCGGGCAAACGGCACCAGGCCCCGCAGTTGAGCCAAGCCGCAGCGTTGAGCGATGCGCCAAGCCGCAGCGTTGAGCGGTGCGCCAAGCCGCAGGGTTGAGCGATGCGCCAAGCCGCAGGGTTGAGCGGTATGCCAAGCCGCAGGGCTGAGCGGTGCGCCAAGCCGCAGGGTCAAGCGGTGCGCCAAGCCGCAGGGTTGAGCGGTGCGCCAAGCCGCAGGGTTGAGCGGTACGCCAAGCCGCAGGGTCGGGCGGCACGCTAGGCCGCAGGGTTGAGCGATGCGCCAAAGCCGCGCGGTTGAGCCGTGCGCCAAGCAGCGCGGTTGAACGGCACGCCAAGCCGCGCGGTCTAACGTAACGCCAAGCCACGCGGTTGAAGCGCCTCAGGCGGAACCGCGAGAGGGGCATTGTGTCCTGGCGTAACATTTAAGCATGGCCCGATTTCCCGGCGTGGATTACTTCTTGATCGATACTCAGTTCAGCGAGCAGGAGCTCATGGTGCGGGAAACCGCGCGCCGCTTTGTCGACGAGCGCGTGCAGCCGCTCATCCGCGATTGCTTTCGCGACGCCCGTTTCCCGCGCGAATTGATCCCGGAGATGGGCCGCCTCGGGTTTTTCGGAGCGAATCTGGAAGGTTACGGCTGCGCCGGGATGAGTAACGTCGAATACGGCCTGGTGATGCAGGAAATCGAGCGCGGCGATTCCGGCTTACGCAGTTTCGTCAGCGTGCAGAGCGCCCTGGTCATGTACCCCATCCTCACATACGGGTCCGACGAGCAGAAACGGCGCTGGCTCCCGGCGCTCTGCAGTGGGGAAGCGATCGGCTGCTTCGGATTGACTGAGCCAGACTTCGGATCGAACCCCGCCGGAATGCTCTCACGAGCGCGGCGCGTTGGTGACGATTGGATACTGGACGGCGAGAAAACCTGGATCACGAACGGCACCGTCGCCGACGTGGCGGTGGTGTGGGCGCGCACGGAGGCCGGCATTCAGGGTTTTCTAGTGGAGAAGGGAACTCCCGGCTTCACCGCTTCGGAGATTCACGGCAAGCTCTCCATGCGCGCCTCGGTCACAGCCAGCCTGTCGTTCCGCGAATGCCGCATTTCAGGCGCCGCCGCGCTTCCGCAGGCCACTGGGCTCAAGGCCGCTCTCGGGTGCCTCACGCAAGCCCGTTACGGCATCGGTTGGGGCGTGCTCGGCGCAGCGATGGATTGCTATGAAACAGCGCGGGCTTATACCGTCCTGCGCAAACAATTCGACGGCAGGCCCATCGCCTCCCATCAACTAGTGCAGGAAAAACTCGCCGGCATGATCACGGAGATCACCACGGCGCAGTTGCTGGCCTTGCACGCCGGCCGGCTTAAGGACCAAGGCAAGCTGGACGCCGCCCACGTCTCCATGTTGAAGCGTAACAACGTGGCGATGGCGCTCGACTGCGCCCGCCAGGCCCGCGATTTGCTGGGAGCGAGCGGCATCGTGGACGAATGTCCCATCATGCGGCATATGTGCAATCTGGAAACGGTCAAAACTTACGAAGGCACCGACCACATTCACGCCCTGGTCATCGGGGAACGTGTTACGGGCGTGGCTGCCTACCGGTAATCGGCGGCCGCCCGTGCTCCCTGGTGCTGCAACAGTGTAATCACCCGTTCCAACAACACGGATTGCGTAAACGGGCGCCGAATTTCGCCGGGACCTCTCGGGTCGTCCGCGACGATGTGCAATACCGTCAATCCCGGATAGCTTTCGGACAGGCTGTCCGCCTCGCCCGAGTCGGCGATCACCAAGTCCGGCTGCTGTGGGCACAGTTCGCATAGCGTGGCGGCCTCGGCCGCGTCCTGCGCCTCCAGCAGGTTATACCCGTTGGCTTCGAAGAAATTGTGCAGGTGCCGACGGATCAGGGCGTTGGCCTCAATCAGCAGTACCGACGCCCGGGCCGCCGTATCCGGGTCCGGAAGCGCGGCCGGTTCTTTCCAGCGGGGCAGCAGGGCATCGAAACGGACGCCGCCCTCCACCGTACGCTGCGCCGACAAGCATCCGCCATGTTCGACCGCGATTTCTTGCGCGATCGAAAGTCCCAGATTCTCCGGTGAGGACGGATCAAACAGATTTTCCAGGTCGGGCGTTTCACCGGTGTGGGTCACCGTCAACCCCACGGACTCTTCCCGCTGCGCCGTTTCCGTGCGGGTGGTCTCATTTCTCGTTTCAATAGTCAACCGCCCACCGTCCGGCATGGCAGCCCGGGCGTGCAGCACCAGATTCATGAGCATCTGCTCGATCTGCGCCGGATCGCCTGAGATCATTCCCGCCGCGGGATGAGGGCGGATGGCGGTGGCCACCGCGCCTCCCGCCACGGTTTCAATCAGCTTGGACATGCGGCGCACCAATCCGTTCAGGCTCAAGCCCTCGCGCCGCCCGGCGTCCTTGCCGCTGAATCCGGATAAACGGCGAGTAATTGCTCCGGCCGCGGCCGCCGCCTGCTGAATTTCAGCGAGCGGGTCGCACACCGCGGTATATCCGGAGAACTGCCGCTCCAGTTGTTCGGATTGATTGCGAATGATGGCCAGCAGGTTGTTGAACTCCTCGGCGACGGACACCGCCAAGCGGCCCGCGGCCTCCATCTTTTGCGCTTGCCTCAACTGCTGCTCTTCCCGGCGCCGCGCGGTCACGTCGCGGAGCGTCAGTACCGTGCCCAGAGTTTCACCCGATTCCTTTACCGGAGAAACCGCGCCTTCCACCATCGGCCGGCGGCCGTCCCTCGCCGCCAGCAGCAGATTGCTTTGCAGCGGAACCACCGCATCCTCTAGAATAGCCAGCCGTAGAGGAATCTCTACCGCTTCGTTCGAGTCGCAATCCCGCAGTATTAGAACCTGGCTCAGGGGCTTCCCGGCGGCATCGGCTTCGGTGCATCCCAGCAGACGTTCCGCCGCGCCGTTTAGGCCGCGGACCCGGCCCTCCGCGTCAGTAGAAATGACGGCGTGTGCGATCGCGCCCAGCACTTCTCGCTCCCACGCCTCGCGCACGGCCAGCTGCCGCTCCATGCGGTGCCGGTAGATAGCGATCTCCACGGTGGATTGTAGCGTGGCGGGCGCCATCGGCTTCACCAGGTAGCCATACGGACCGGCACGTTTCGCGCGGTCGATTGTAGCCCGGTCGGCGTGCGCGGTCAGGAACACGACGGGGATGCGGTAGCGGTCGCGAATCCGCGCCGCCGCCTCTATGCCGTCCATCGGCCCATCCAGATGGATGTCCATCAGCACCAATTCCGCGCCACGCGCTTTGGCTACTGCCTCTTCACCCGTTTCCGCGGTGTCGATCACCTGGTGCCCCAGCGTCGCTAGCCGCTCGGTGAGATCGCGAGCGATCAGGCCTTCGTCTTCGACGATCAGAATTCTATATGAGTCCACGGCCCCGTCCTCTCCGCGACTTCGCCAGTTACGCCGCGCTGAAACTCAGCCTGCAGGCGGCCCCATCCGCATAATCAATTTCAAAGGTCCCCTGTAGTTGCCGCGTCAGAATGCGCACGATCTCCAGCCCGAACGGCTTGGGCGAATGTTCACTGGTGGCGCCTGTCGTTGTACTGGCCGCCCGTAGCAGCCCCACGCCATCATCACGTACTACCAGCGAGATCCGGTTTCCGCTCCGCCCCCCGGAAACAGTCAGCAATCCGTGGCGTTCTCCAGGAAATGCGTGCTTCAAGGCGTTGGAAATCAGTTCGTTCACAATCAGACCCGCCGGAACCGCCTGCGCCACCGTGAGGGGAAGCGGTTCGATGCACACCCGCCACGCCACCCGGTCACCGTCAATCCCGTAGGATTCCGCCAGGCGAGCCGTCAGCGACTGTACGTGGCGCGCCATGTCGATTTCCTTATGATTCTGCGCCCCATACAGCTGATCGTGAATCAACGCCATCGATTCCACCCGGTGCGCGCTATCCCGCAACGCGTCCACGGCGTCGGCGTCCGCAGCCTCCCCCGCCTGTAGACGCAACAGGCTGGCAATCACTTCCAGGTTGTTCTTGACCCGGTGGTGCACTTCCTGCAACAGCGCTTCTTTCTCCGCAAGCGAAGCGGCCAACCGGTCCCGTTCGGCCTGCAACGCGTGGAGCAGAGCTGCCGCCCGCAGGGTTCGCTCGATCGCCAGCCACAGGCCGGCCGCCGTTATGTGGCCCTTCACCAGGTAGTCCTGCGCGCCGGCCTCTATCGCATCCAGGGCCACTTGCTCGTTTCCAGGAGCCGTCAGCATGACAATTCCCAAGTCCGTGACTGCGCCTGAATTCTTGCCCGCGCGAAGCGTCGAGAGGAAATCCAAGCTATTCATGTCCGGTAGCCCGCAGTCCAGAAGCACGCAGTCCAGCGGCGTGGAAAGGCACATCGCGGCGCCTTGGTTTCCACTGGAGGCCTCGAAGAATTCAAGGCTCGGGCCGCATCTCTGCTCCAGCCAATCGCGGAATAGTTCTCGGTCCGCGACCGAGTCGTCCACCATCAGTACCCTCATTCGGAATCGTCCGAGAAG
>CAMAUG010000030.1 GCA_945861255.1 Candidatus Sulfopaludibacter sp. SbA3 | reverse complement strand
GTGGAAGACGTGGGCATCGTTCTGGGGCAATTGTTCTCCAGGGCGCTAGGGGACCGCAAGGGCATCAATCGCGCCGGATACTTCGTGCTGCCCATGGACGAAACGCTCGCCGTCGCCGCGGTGGATCTGGGCGGACGTCCCGCGCTGGTTTACAAAGATTCGGTGCGCGTGCGGATGGTGGGCGACCTGCAGGTGGAGCTGGTGGAGGACTTCCTCGGCGGCTTCGTGAATCACGCAGGCGCGAATCTGCACGCCAGGATTCTGTATGGACGCTCCAGCCACCACAAGATCGAGGCCATCTTCAAGTGCTTCGCCCGGGCCATGAAATACGCGTGTTCCAAAGACGCGCGCTTGAAAGATCAACTGCCATCGACCAAAGGACTTCTGTGAGCAGCGCCGTGATTTCGATCTTCGATTACGGCGCGGGCAATCTGCGTTCCGTGGAGAACACGCTGGAAGCACTCGAGGTGGGTTACCAGTTGATCCGGACCGCGGGAGAATTGCGCCACGCGACGAAAGTGATCCTCCCAGGCGTCGGGCACTTCGGCCAGATGATGCGGAAACTCGACGAGATGAACGTGCGCGGCGCATTGGTCGAGACCATCCGCGCGGGTGTGCCCTTCCTCGGGATCTGCCTGGGCCTGCAAGCGCTGTTTACGGCAAGTGAAGAAGCGCCCGGCGAGCCGGGCCTGGGAATCTTCGAAGGACAAGTGAAGCGCTTTCAAGGCGGCCTGCGTATCCCGCACATGGGATGGAATCAACTGCAGCGCGTCGGCCCTTCGCGCCTGTTGCAGGGCGCGGGCGAAAAACCCTACGTGTATTTCGCGCACAGCTATTACGCACCGGTGGTGCCCGCCACGGCGGCCTCGTGCGAGTACGCAGTACCTTACACGGCCGTGCTGGAACATGACAATATCACGGGAGTGCAGTTCCACCCTGAAAAATCAGGCGATTTGGGCTTGAAGATCGTGCGTAATTTTGTAGAGATCTGACATGCTGGCCAAACGCATTATTCCCTGTCTGGATGTGACCGGTGGCCGCGTCGTCAAAGGCATCAACTTCGTGAACCTCCGCGACGCCGGCGACCCCGTTGAGCTTGCCGCGCGATATAACAAGCAGGGCGCGGACGAACTTGTGTTCCTGGACATCACGGCCTCCAGCGACAACCGCGACACCATGGTGGACGTTGTGGCCCGCACCGCGCGCGAAGTCTTCATCCCGCTCACCGTCGGTGGTGGAATCCGCACGGTGGACGATGCACGCAAGATTCTTCACGCTGGCGCCGATAAAGTCAGCGTGAATACGGCGGCGGTGCGGCGTCCGGAGTTGATCACGGAATTGAGCGAGGAGTTCGGCGCCCAGGCAGTGGTCCTGGCGATTGATGCGCGCCGGCGCGCCACCGGCGGGTGGAACGTCTTTACCAAAGGTGGCCGCCACGACGAAGGCATGGACGCAGTCGAATGGGCCGCGCGCGGCGAAGCGCTGGGAGCGGGCGAGATCCTGCTGACTTCCATGGACACCGACGGCGTGCGGACCGGCTTCGATTGCGCGCTTACCCGCGCCGTGCACGATGCCACTCGCGTTCCGGTGATCGCTTCCGGCGGTGCGGGCAAGCCCGAGGATTTCTTGGAAGTGCTGCGCGAGGCCGCCGCAGATGCCGCGCTCGCCGCGTCCATCTTTCACTATGGAACTTACACGGTCGGAGACTTGAAGAACTTTCTCGCGGAACGCGGAATTGAGGTGCGCTCGTGATTTTTCCCTGCATCGATCTGATGGGCGGAAAAGTAGTGCAGTTGGTGCAAGGCCGCGACAAGGCGCTGGAGGGCGACGCGCCCCTGGAAATGCTGCGCAAGTTTTCGGCCTTCCCGGAAATTCAAGTGATCGACCTGGACGCCGCCATGGGCAAGGGTGAGAACAGCGCCCTGGTGGAGATGCTGGCCGCGCGTGCGCGCTGCCGCGTAGGTGGCGGTGTGCGCACGCCCCAACGCGCCCGGCGTCTGATTGAGCAAGGCGCGCATCGCGTGATTGTCGGCACCGCCGCATTCACTCCCGTGATGCAGGAGATCGCGGCCGCCGTGGGTCCGGAGCGAATTCTCATCGCACTCGATTCGAAGAACGGGAAGATCGTTGTGAAGGGCTGGAAGGAAGCCACGGATCTTACCGCGGAAGCGGTGGTCCGGCAGCTGGAACCTCTATGCGGCGGCTTTCTTTGCACGTATGTCGATAAAGAGGGCATGATGCAGGGAACCGACCTCGATTGGTTTCGCCGCCTGCGCTCGGCGACCACGCATGAAATCACCGCGGCGGGCGGTATCACCACCATCGACGATGTGCGCGCGCTGACGGACATGCGGGTGCATGCCGCGCTCGGCATGGCGATCTATACGGGGCGTCTGGATCTGGCGGAACTGGCGAGGTTCAACGCATCCGCGTTCCGGTGAGGCGCCTGACCGCGCCGCCGCCTAGCCTCCGAGCACGAGTTCCTCCGGCGTATGGGCCCAGAAATCGGGTGCCCATTTCGCGAGCTCGGCGGGATCTCCATAACCCCACGTCACGGCGCAGATGCGTACGCCTGCACGCCGCCCGGCTTCCATGTCGGAGGGGGCGTCGCCGATCAACAAGCAGTCCTGGGGGCGCGCGCCCAACGCTTCCATCGATTTCAGCAACACGTCCGGTTCCGGTTTCGCGGGGAATCCATCGGTGCCTTGCACATGATCGAAGTGCTGAATCAGACCGAACTGCTCGAGCACGGCGCGAGTCATCGGCGTGCCCTTAGTGGTGGCGGTGGACTTGCGGCCGCCCATGCGCGCGACAGTTCCAGCCACGCCCGGATATGCACGCGTACCGGCGTGCTTGCGTTGCGGATAAATTGCCCGATATTCCACGATCATGGCGTCGATCTCTTCGGGCGGAAAACCCAGTTCCAGAAACTCATCGGCCAAGTGGCGTCCGATGTAAGGGAGCAGCATTTCACGCGTGATGTCCGCACGGCCGCGCGCCGCCATGACGCTTTCAAGCGCGCCGCAGATGTCGGCCGCGGAGTCGAGCAACGTGCCGTCGACGTCGAACAAATAGACGGGGAAGGCCGGGATCATTGATTTGCGCTACTGCGGGTGCCGGGATCTGCGCGCCTGCTGGTGCCGGTCAATTTCCACTCTCCATGACTGGCAGCGTGGTGAACTTGCCATCCGGCGTGGCGCGCAGCCCGATCATGCTGATTCTCCCGCCGGGCGGCGGCGCGGCTTCAATGGTTCCACGCCTTCCGGCCGTAATCCCAAACCGGTCCGCCATCACAAAGGACGCCTGGCCGTTCGGGGCCAGAATGAAATCCGAAGTACCCAGCGGCGCTCCCGATTCATCGCGGAACGTCAGGCGGGCGTAACCGCCCACTCCCGTAGCGTTGGCGATCGCGAAGCCCGTCGCCAGCCCATCGGTGTTATCGTACGCCAGCCAATAGGAACTGGCGCCGCGCGTCTCCAGCGGGACCACCGCCTCTTGTCCCGTGGCATCAAACCGGAAGATCGCGAATCCGCTCACGCCGCCGGTGAGTGTCGCCGAACCAACGGCCGGCTGCGCTTGCGAGCCATCCGGGGGCGAAGGCGCCGGCTGCGTTTTCAATTCCACGGTGGCGCCGGAGGGTAGCACGTCCGCGGTACTCGATACACCGGAAAGCGAGGCGCCGGTCTGCGGATAGACCAGCGTGAGCGGTAACGGATCGCCTTGCTGCGTGTAGAAATTCAGAGCCGCGCTGCTGCTTGCCGGCGAGAGGTTGACTAACGTGAGGGACGTGGTCCAACCGGCTCCCGCAGCCACCTGTGCGATGGAATTCGGAAGGTTGCCAGGATCGGGATTCAGCAATGGGAGCGTGGTGATCGCATTTCCGTTGGCGCGCAGGCCGATGGCGCTTATCGCTGCTCCGGCGGCCTTGAACTCCACCGTTCCGCGCAGGCCTGCGGTCGCGCCATATGCATTTTCCAGCATGAAAGAGGTGTGCCCTCCCGCCACCAGGTCGATGACAGGGGGAGTGCCAAGCAACTGGCCCTGGTCGCCCCGTATCACGGCACTCACGCCGACGGGCGCGCCCGTAAGATTGGCCAGCGCGACTCCTGTCTGCTTGCCCGCGGTGTTGTCGAACGCTAGACTTTTCGGCCAATCGCTGAGGGACTGCAAGGGTACCGCCGCTTCCTGGTGGGTCTCGGTGTGGGTGAAAATCACGAATCCCTGGATGCTGCCCGCGCTTAGGAGTCGGGCCCATCCCTCCACCGGCTCCGGTAGATCCGTAGTCGATGTTTCCAGGACGACCACGGAGCCCGCCTCCACCGTCTGCGATAGCGTCGCCCCGCGCAAAGGCGTGGTCACCACGGGATAAATGGGGTACCGCAGCGGCAGCGGCAGCGGTTGACCGGCGTTATCGAAAAAATCGAGTTGCGCCGCCGAGGATGAGGAACCTGTATTCACCAGAGTGATGGTGGTTTTCCACATGCCGCCCGCCACGATGTGCGCCATGGTGCCGATTTTCAATAAATCGCCGGTGGGCCCGGGAACGGCAACCAGGGTGATCGCAGCGCCTTCCCCCTGGAATGAAAGAGCGTCGGCGGCGGGCGAGGCCGCGCCGATATTAGTAAGCATCACGGGAGCCAACGCCGCGGACACCGAGGCCGCCCGCAGCCGAATGGTCGCGATGACGCCGTCCGGGATGGAGTTCGTGTTCATCCCAACTAGAGCGCAGCGTGCCAGCACGCGCCGGCCCGAACATTGCAGGGGCTTTCCCGCCGCCATAGCGGCCGGACCCGCTGTCGCCGTTTGCAGCTCCAGGACGGGAAAGCCAAGCGTCCATTCCAACGCCGCGGGCTGAACTCCACCTTGCGAATTCAATTGTATGTCGACGGAGAGGATGCCGCCAGAGGTGCTCCACCCGGGAGTGGGCATGACGGCGAGGGTTTGCGCCCCAGCCCAAGCGGCAGTCAATAACCAGGATAGAACCGCCGCGCGCAAATGCCGGACGCGCATCGTCATTGCTAGATTATATCGCCGTCCGGTGTGGGTGGCCGGTGCACACGCGATCTTCGTCCGATCAGGCCGGCTGTGGCCCGCCCTCAAGCATCCCGGGAATGCGTGCCGGCGGCGCAGCGGGCTTGATCACCTGTTGCTCGCCGCCGCCGTCGGACTTGTTGGAGGAGGGTATGTTCATCGGCTTCAAAGTTTCCCCTGCGATCAACTGAGTTACTTCGGCCCCATCCAGCACTTCGCGCTCCAGCAGCGCCATGGCGATGCGTTCCAGTGCCTCGGACCTCTCTTCGATCACCTTGCGAGCCCGGTCGTAACCATCCTGCACCAGTTTTTTCACCTGCTCATCGATGCGGATCGCGGTCTCTTCGGAGTAATCGCGGTGCTGGGCGATTTCGCGGCCCAGGAAGATTTGTTCCTCGCGCTTGCCGAAGCTCATCGGCCCCAGCTCGCTCATGCCCCACTCGCACACCATCTTGCGCGCCATGTCGGTGGCGCGCTCAATGTCGTTCCCCGCGCCCGTGGTGATGTGGTGCATAAAAATTTCTTCCGCGATGCGCCCACCCATCAGGATGGCCAACTGCGCTTCCAGGTAGCCCTTGTTGTAGCAATGCTTGTCGTCCAGGGGAAGCTGCATGGTCAGTCCCAGCGCCATCCCGCGGGGAATGATGGTGACCTTATGGAGCGGATCGGCTTCCGGCGTCACCGCGGCCACCAGAGCGTGGCCGGCTTCGTGGTACGCCGTATTCTTCTTTTCTTCCTCGCTGATGATGAGGCTCTTGCGCTCCACGCCCATCATGACCTTGTCCTTGGCCAGCTCAAAGTCGAACTGCGTGACCACCTTGCGGTTCTGGCGGGCGGCCACCAGCGCCGCCTCATTCACCAGGTTCGCCAGATCGGCGCCCGCGAAGCCCGGCGTGCCGCGCGCGATGGTGAACAGATCCACGTCGTCGGCCAGCGGAACCTTCTTGGTATGAACTTTCAGGATCTGCTCGCGGCCCTTCACGTCCGGGCGGCCCACCACCACGCGGCGGTCGAAGCGTCCGGGACGCAGCAGCGCGGGATCCAGCACGTCCGGCCGGTTGGTCGCCGCCACCAGGATCACGCCCTCGTTCGATTCAAACCCATCCATTTCCACCAGCAATTGGTTGAGCGTCTGCTCGCGCTCGTCGTGGCCGCCGCCCAGGCCCGCGCCACGATGGCGGCCCACGGCGTCGATTTCGTCGATGAAAATGATGCACGGCGCGTTCTTCTTGCCCTGCTCGAACAAATCGCGGACGCGGCTCGCGCCCACGCCCACGAACATTTCCACGAAGTCAGAACCGGAAATCGAAAAGAACGGGACGTTGGCTTCCCCTGCAATTGCCCGTGCCAACAGCGTCTTGCCCGTGCCCGGCGCGCCCACCAGCAACACGCCCTTGGGAATACGCCCGCCCAGCTTTTGGAACTTCTGCGGCTCCCGGAGAAATTCGATGATTTCCTGGAGTTCTTCCTTGGCCTCTTCCACACCCGCGACGTCCTTGAACGTCACTTTCTTCTGCTGCGAGGAGTGTAGCCGCGCGCGCGACTTGCCGAAGCTCAGCGCCTTGTTCCCGCCGCTTTGCATCTGGCGCATCATGAAAATCCAGAAACCCAGCAGCAGCACGAACGGGACGGCGTTGAACAGGAGAGAAACCCAGTTTCCACCCGCGTCCTTGTCCACGGTGATCGAAACGCCTTTGTCGATCAACAGCGTGGTGAAGTCATTGTAAGTATGCGGGACCGTGGAGCGGAATTCATCGCCGTTCTTGTACTTGCCGTGCACATCGCCGGTGACGCTGTTGACGACGATCTTATCTACCTTGCCGTCCTTAATGTCTTTGACCAGCTCGGAGAACACGGGTTGAGCGCCGGTCGGCTTGCTGGTTTTAAACACCGTCCAGACCAAGCCCACCAGGACCAGAATCACCACCCACAACACGACGTTTCGCATGCTTGAATTCATGACTTCTCCAGAACCACCTTCGGACTGTAGCCCGCGCGGTTACCTTCTCACACCACGCCCCTACCTAACAGAGACGAGAACGCCGCGCCAAAAGATTCACCGGTCTTTCGCGCCAGTGTCGAAAATCCGCAGAACCGGTCCGGGCCCGCCCCCTGCGGCAAACTGCGCGGCAGGGCCAAACCGGCTGGCCCACAGGATCTTCTTCCCTCCTGTAACAATCGGCCAGTCCGCGCGCCGCCAGGAGGGTACGCGCGCTTGCTGAAACAAATCGTGGATCTTCCGATCCTTCCGCTGCCCTACCGGACGATACTGATCCCCTGGACGCCAACCTCTCAAACGCACCGGCGTTGGCAGGCCTTCCAGGTTGAGTTCAGCTGCCTCTAGCGTAGCACAGGGGGTACTGGACCTCTCTCCAATCTCAAACGCCACCAGCGGTCCTCCCTGGACCACGGCGCCGCTGCCGGGAACGGTCACCGCCTCGTCACGCGCGATGGCGCGCACGTCCAGAGACGCGATACGGATCCAGTCGAAGGAGCGGGTGGCCTGGACGTCCGGCAGGCAGACCGCCCCCTCGCCGGCATCTTGCGCTGCCAGTTCCAGTACCCGTTCCACGTGCGCGAAGTCGATGCGGCGCAGGTCGCCCTTGGCGCCCGCAATGGCGCGGCGGATCAGGCGGCGAGCCACGGCCGGCGGTAGAGCGGCCACTTCAGCCGCGGGGAACTCCACCGCGCCGTCGCGTTCCGTCAGGCATGCGGCCGCACGCCGTTCAATGGCCCCCCGCCACCAGCACTCTTCGTCATACGCCAAACCGGCCAATTGTGCCAGTGCTTCGGAGACGTTGGGATTCCATTCCCGCGCCAGTTGCGGCAGCAGTCCATGGCGGATACGGTTGCGCGCGAACCGTTGCTCCAAGTTCGTGGCGTCTACGCGCCAGTCAATGCCGCGCGCCTTCAGGTACTGTTCCACGTCGGCCCGCGTGACTTCGAGCAGCGGGCGGATGCAACCCTCCGTGGTCACCGGCAGAATGCCCGCAAGCCCACCCGGACCCGAGCCACGCAGAATGCGGAACAACACGGTCTCCGCCTGATCGTCGCGCGTGTGTCCCAGGGCGATCCGGTCCGCGGCGCGCTCATTCACGAGCCGCGCAAAAAACGCCCGGCGGGCATCGCGCGCGGACTGCTCCAGGTTGCCTGCAAGCGGCTTCGACCCGGCCTCCTCGCAATGCAGTGCCAGTCCCATGCGCGCGGCCATCCCTGCCACGAACCGCTGGTCTTCATCGGAAGCCGCACCCCGCAGTTTGTGGTTGTAATGCGCCACCGACAGCGCGATACCCAACCGCGGCGCGCACTCCGTCAGTATGTGCAGTAAACAAACCGAATCCGGGCCGCCGGAAACCGCCACCGCAACTCGTACGATCCCGGTGGGGCGGCTCGGCAAGTCCGCGGCCAACGCCCCGGCCGGTTTTGAGGTCCGCTCCGGCCCCACGCCGAACGGGCTGGCCGGGCCCAGCATGTTATAACGGGAAATAGTCTTGAGTACCCGGTCGATCACTGCCGCACCCACGTTTCTGGTCTGCCCATGAGCCCCGAACTTCTTCAACGTGCCTCCCGCATCCGTCTGTTGCTGATGGACGTTGACGGCGTCCTCACCGATGGTACCCTCCATTACACATCCGGACTGGACGGCAAGATGGTGGAGACCAAGGGGTTCAACGCCCAGGATGGCATCTCTTTGCAGTGGTTGCACTGGCACGGCATCGATACAGGCGTCATCAGCGGGCGGCTTTCACCCGCCACCACGGAGCGCGCCACCCAAGTGGGCATGAAGTACATCTACCAGGGGCAGATCGAAAAGATCCCGTTTTTCGAAGAAATCGTCGCCAAAAGCGGACTGGAGCGCGACCAGATCGCCTTCGCCGGCGACGACTTCACCGACATCGTCATCATGCGGCGGGCCGGGTTGGCACTCGCGCCGGCCAACGCGCGGCCGCAGGTCAAACGCGCCGCGCATCACGTCACCAAGGCGTCCGGCGGCGCGGGCGCTGTCCGGGAGATGGCCGAGCTATTGTTGCAAGCCCAGGGTCACTGGGCGGCTATTCTTAAGAAATACGAGGTGGATTGAGTGGCCAGCCAGAAGACCAAGAAAGTGCTGAAGGACGGCGCCGAAACTGCCGCCGATACGCCGCGCAAGATCGGCCTGGCGATTCAGTCGCGCACCGGCCCCGGAATTCTGCATGAAGTCACGGGCGTGATCGCACGTTATCGCGGCAACATCACCAGCGTCGAAATCATCGAAGACCGCAAGAAGAACACCGACCGCCTGTATTTCGAAATCGATTTTTCCGGCAGTCCCATGCTGATGATCGCGGATCTAAAAAAACTTCCCGTCGTCCGCCGAGTGGGGCAAGTGGAGACGATGGAGAAGATTTACGGCAAACGTATCATTATCGTGGGCGGGGGGGCGCAGGTCGGCCAGGTGGCGATAGGCGCGATCCTAGAAGCAGACCGCCACAATATCCGCGGCGAGCACATCTCCATCGACACGATTCCATTGGTCGGCGAACAACCTTTGGCGGCAGCGGTCCGGGCGGCCGCGCGGCTGCCGCGCGTGAAGGCCATCGTCATGGCGGGATCGCTAATGGGCGGAGAGATCGAAAAAGCGGTCCGCGAAGTGCGTGCGCAAGGTTTGCTGGTGGTCAGCCTGAACATGGCGGGGAGCGTTCCCGCCGCAGCCGATCTGGTAGTCACCGATCCGGTGCAGGCGGGCGTGATGACCGTTATGGCGGTGGCCGATACCGCAAAGTTCACGGTGCAGCGCTTAAAACGGCGGATGTTTTAACCTCAGACGGTCGCGTAGCGTTTCGCCCTTCCAGCGATTCAATCTCCCGCCTCAACGTCTCAAGGTCCCGAATAGCGGTTTCAAAGTCGCCGCGCTCGGCAGCCAGTTCAAGGCGCTGTGCGCATTCTCCCAGCCCCTGTGAAGCAAGCCGCTCCGCCGCTACGGCAATCTTGCGGGCTTCCTCGCCGAGCGTGGATGCGTCCGCCTGGCCCGCCGCGGTTTTCAGCCGATCTATGCGTTGGGGGGCCAATTGTAGGAAAACGTGAAGCAGATCGTTCACCATGCCGGTTTCCTCGCGCATCAAGTGGTCGGTCAGCTCTCGCGCGGAAGCGTGGGCTGGTGCTCCGGGAAGCCGCTCCACTCCTTCCGCCAAGTACCTCTGAATCGCGGCTAGAAAAGGCACGGGTTGGATGGGTTTGGAAATGTGGCCATCCATGCCTGCCAAGATGCATCGCTCGCGGTCGCCTTGCATGGCGTGCGCCGTCATGGCGATCACGGGCACTCGCTCCCAGCGCGGATTCTGCCGCAGGATACGCGTGGTTTCCAAACCATCGAGAACGGGCATTTGCACGTCCATGAGAATCACGTCATAGCCATCCCGTGACGCTTCGAGTTTGTCCAAAGCCTGCCGGCCGTTGCCGGCAACGTCGATGCGGTAGCCTTTCTTGCCGAGAATCGCGAGGACCACTTTCTGGTTGACCAGGTTGTCCTCCACCAGCAGCACGCGCGCCCCCTCAGCTGCGCTCCCCGGAGCCGCGGCCGGAAGCCAAGGCGGCGTCTCCGCGTCCACACGGGTGGATTCGCAAGGAAGCGTGACGGTGAAAATGCTCCCGGCGCCGATATCGCTTTCGACGGAAACCGTTCCACCCTGTATTTCCACCAGTTGTTTGACAATCGCCAGGCCTAACCCGGTACCGCCGTATTTGCGCGTGATGGCGCCGTTGGCTTGCGTAAAGTTTTCGAAAATTTCAGAACGCTTCGAGGCTTCTATGCCGATACCGGTATCCCGCACTTGGATGCGGGCTTCCACGCGCCCTGGACCGGTTTCCGCCACCTCCGAACGGAGATCTACGCGGCCCCGCTCCGTGAACTTAACGGCGTTCGAAAGAAGATTCGTAACGATCTGGCGCAGGCGCAGGGGATCGCCCAAGACATCGAGCCGCGCGCCGGAAGTTTCGAAATCGAGTGCGACTCCTTTTTGCGCGGCCGCGGCCTGAAAGGACTTGGCACAATCCTCCAGGACCGCACCCAAGTGGTACGGAATTTTCTCCAGCACCATCTTGCCTGCCTCGATCTTTGAAAGGTCCAGGATGTCGTTGAGCAACGCAAGCAGCGAATAGGCGCAGCGTTGGGCCGTCTCCAACTGGTCGCGTTGCTCCCGCCCCAGCCGGCTGTCCAGCACCGCGTCCAGCATACCGAGCAGCCCGTTCATTGGCGTCCGCAGTTCGTGGGAGGTATTCGCTAGGAAGTCGCTCTTGGCCTGGCTGGCCGCCAGCGCCGCCTGCATGGCCTTCTCCAGTGCTTCGGTGCGCTGGCGGATGCGCTCTTCGAGCAACTCGCGATGCTGCTGAATCTCCCGGTTGGAGAGCGCGAGATCCAGGATCATGCGGTTAAAACTGTGTCCCAGATCTTCGATTTCATCCCGCGTTTCGCTGACTTGGATAGGCTCAAATCGCCCCTGCCGCGCCGACATCATGCCTTGCTGCAGCAGGGCCAGCGGGCGGGCCAGGGCCCTGATGGTGAACCGGGAAATGGCCCCCGCGATCGCCGCGATCACAAGGGACAGCCAGACCCCTTCGGATAGGTCGAACTTGTGGCGTCGTACGTCCACCAACATCATAACCATCAACGCCCAGCCCAGCAGCAAGGCGGTGAACGTGGAAAACTTCGAGGCCAGAGAGCGGTACTTGCGGCGCTTGCGGGGAGCGATACCATCCGCCGGAACGGACGGAGGTCCGGAGCCTGGCGGCGATGTGTTGTGTTCAGGCACGTGCGTTTTCGTGAAACAGACTTCTACGTAACCATGTTCCGCCGATTCCAGCGGATTCAAAATCAGGCGGACACCTTAGAGCGGCGACCGATGCCCTGTAGCCAGCCTGGCACTCCCGGTCTAGGCGGGGACCCCGGCAATTGTCCCGCCTTTCCCGTGGCTTCGGCGTGGCCGCGGCTGCTATTCTGTGACCAAGTGTCCCCCCGGCTGGCCATCTCCTTGTGCGGCATTCCCCTTAGAACCCCGGTACTGGCCGCTTCCGGAACCTACGCCTATGGCGTGGAACTGCGTGAAATGGTGGACCTGGCCCAGGTTGGCGGCATTATTACCAAGGGTTTATCGCGCGAGCCCATCGAAGGAAACCCCGCTCCCCGACTGTTTGAAACCGAGGCTGGGATGATGAATTCGGTGGGATTGCAAAACATCGGCGTGCGGGCCTTCGTGGCGGAAAAGCTGCCCGCGCTGCGTGCCATCGGGACGCCGGTGTTCGCGAACGTATTTGGCTACACGATCGAGGATTACGTGGAAACAATTCGAGTGCTCGAGGATTCCGAAGGCCTGGCGGGCTATGAACTCAACGTCTCCTGCCCCAATACAAAGCACGGTGGCATGTACTTTTCGAACGACCCCGCGTTGTTGGCGGAAGTGGTGAGCGCGGCGCGCGCCGTAGCCCGCCGGCCCATGATGGTCAAGCTTTCCCCGAACGTCGCGCGCATTGAACCCCTGGCGCGCGCGGCGGAGGATGCCGGTGCCGATGCCTTATCGCTGGTGAACACCTTTGTCGCACTCGCCATCGACGCACACACGCGCCGGCCCCGGCTCGGCAATGGATTCGGAGGGCTCTCCGGCCCCGCCATCAAGCCTATCGCGCTGCGCATGGTGTATGAAGCCGCCCAAGCGGTGAAAATTCCCGTGGCCGGACTCGGCGGAATCGCCGGCGGCTTGGACGCCGCCGAATTCCTGATCGCCGGCGCAAGCGTGGTGCAGGTGGGTACCGCGAATTTCTGGGACCCGCAGGCGCCGGTCCGCGTGGCGCTTGAGCTGGACGCCTTCCTCCAAAAAGAAAATATCCCGGCCGCACGCGAATTAGTCGGCACGCTCATTTTTCAAAAGGACAACAGATGAACAAAGTAATCTCCACCGGAAAGGCTCCGGCCGCGATCGGGCCCTATTCGCAGGGTATCGTTTCGAATGGATTCGTGTTCCTTGCGGGGCAGATCCCGCTGGACCCATCGACCGCACAGGTGGTGGAGGGCGGAATCGCGGAACAGACCGAACGCGTACTCGAAAACGTGAAAGCCATTTTGGAAGCGGCTGGATCGTCGCTGGAGCAAGTGGTCAAAACCACCGTGTTCCTGAAGGACATGGCGGCGTTCGCGCAAATGAACCAAGTCTATGCGCGTTACTTTCCCCAGAACGCTCCCGCCCGCTCGACGGTGGAGGCGGCGCGCCTGCCTCGCGACGTGCAGGTGGAAATCGAGTGCATCGCGGCAGTGGAATAAACTCGGCCCGTGTGGGGCCCGGCGGGATCTCGCCTAGTGGACGGTGTACTGCGGTTGCGGCGGACTCAGCTTCACCTCAATGGTCCTCTGATCCTCTTCCACTTCAAACGTCTGTCCGTATGTCTGATAGTTCCTGGCGGTCACCTGCACCAGAATCTTGCCCTTGGGCAGTTCCGGAATATTGGCGACGCCTTCCTGCGAGGAACGCATTTCCCAGGACGTCTTGACCTTCCGGCCAAGTTTGGCGATGGAGCGCCCCTCGAACTTGACAATGATATTGGCTCGATCGACGGGTTTCCCGGCGGTGTCGAGAACCACCACCTTGATCCTGGTGAGATCGTCCGCGAAAATCGGCGCTGCCAGCAGCAGAATCAGCAACATCTTCCGCATGGCACGTATTATCTCACGCGGCGTCGGGAATCAGGAAGCGCTTGGGGGCACCGGCGGCGACGGTGACCGCTTCCGCCGCCAGATAACCGCTGCGCACGGCGCCTTCCATGGTGGCCGGCCAGCCGGTCCGGGTCCAATCCCCCGCCAGGAATAAGTTGGGCACGCATGTCGTCGCGTGTGGCCGGTGCTCTTCCAATCCGGGCTTGGCCGAGAACGTCGCGCGCATTTCCTTCACCACGTGCGCCTTCTCCAACCTGGCTGCCGCGGCGCCGGGGAAAAATTCCGCAAGTTCCTTCAGCGCCAGGGCGATCACCTCCGCGCGCGGCATCTCCGTCAGATTCCGCGAGGCGCTCACCACCAGTTGCACATAACGGCCCTCATGCTTGTTGAACATCCACTGAATCGTTCGGTCCAGAAGGGTGGCGTGCGGGAGATCCGTCACGGGACGGTCGAACCACAAATGGATTCCGGTGATGGGCGAATGTGAAAATGCGCTTAAGTCGAGTTCCAGCTCCGGCATCACCGCGCCGGCGCGTTCAAACGGCAATGCGCTGACATAGTAGTCGGCGTGCAGCTCGCGCTCTCCCGCGATCACCCCGCGCGCGACCCCACCCGCCAGCAACACGCGGGAAACCGGAGTGCGAAAATGAATCTCCACGTTGCCCACGCGCTTCCATGCGTCCGGCGCGTAAAGCTCCCCCAGCGGCACGGTGGGCACGCCCATTTCGTAGGAATCCGAGCGAACCAGAAAGCCCAGGCGGAATACCTGGATGCCGTGGGCCGCCGCCATTTGATCCAATTCTTCGTTGATCGCGCTGACCAGCACTTGCCGCCAGAAGCGCTCAATGGCGCGCGGCGGCTGGCCCTTTTCATCCAGCCACTGCCGCATGCTGATGTGGTCCAAATCCTCGCGGCCGCCCTCGCGAGCGATGGCACGCATCGCCGTCGCCACTGCCAGCTTCTCGCGGATATTCAAGAAACTCAGGCGCAGGAAGCTTTCCGCGAAATGCGCCGGCGTGGGCAGCAGGCCGCGCTTGAGGACGCTGCGCCGGCCGCCCGGTTCGATGAACGTATATTCGCGATGGAACGCAATGCGTTTTTCGACGCCCAGACGCCTGTAGAAATCCAGCAGGTTGTCACAGCAGCGAAGCAGGACGTGCTGGCAGTTGTCGATGAATTCGGCTTCCTCGCCGGTGCCGGCCTCGTACGATGTGGCGCGTCCGCCCAGAAAGGGGCGCGATTCGAACAACTGAACCGAATGTCCCGCCCCGGCCAGAGCCGCCGAGGCCGCCAGTCCAGCCAGTCCTCCGCCCATGACGATCACGTTGGCCATGATCCTACTTCAGCAAAGTTCCCGCTTGAAATGTTTCCGGCCTTGGGGTGAATGCCCTAAAACGCGGCTGGCACGCGGGCGCGCCGCCCGCCACCGCCGCCGCCGGTGAGCTCGAGCACAATCCATAAGACCAGGGCGATGAAAACGGCGTCGGAGGGTTGCAATTCCATGGGCAGCCTCAGTATGAACCATGCGTCGACGGACTACAAGGACTGTATCGCCTAGTACCGCCAGCAATTCTTCCGTAAGACGTCGGCATGGTAACAGAGCCGTCGCCCGGCCACCCAGCGCAGGACAGGCCCGTGGCCGGCCGATCGGATCGGAATGACAGGCTGGGCCTGTCCAACACGTGGCGGCCGTCGAATGCTGGCGCATGAACTTCGGAGGGCTTAGGGAACGCGTTCCGCCTCGCGGCCCTGCGTTCTTTTCACGCGCATGCACGGGCCCGATGCTAGAGTTGGAGAGGAAGCCCGACGCGCATGTGCGGCATTGCCGGTTTCATCACACTTGATCCTCACGCGCATCCGGACTCCGTGGTGGACCGGATGACCGGTTGCATCGCACACCGGGGCCCGGATGACTCGCGCGTCTACCGGGATAGGCATGGCGCCTTGGGGCACCGGCGTCTTTCGATCATAGACCTTGCCGCTGGGCAGCAGCCGATGACGTCGGAGTCCGGAGACCGCTGGATTGTATACAACGGAGAAGTTTTCAATCACGCCTCGCTCCGGCCAAAGCTAGAAGATCTGGGCCACCGGTACCACTCCCATTCCGACACCGAAACCATCATCCACGCTTACGAAGAATACGGGTCCGATTGCGTCCAGCATTTTCGCGGCATGTTCGCTTTCGCCATTTGGGATAAGGTCCAACGGACCCTGTTTTGCGCGCGCGACCGCCTGGGCATCAAGCCGTTCTACTACTTCTGGAACCGGCGCGAATTTGTTTTTGCATCGGAAATCAAGGCGCTGCTGGAACATCCTTCCATTTCCGCGGAACTCGAAGATTCACTGCTGGCCGAGCACCTGGCCCATGGCTACGCATCAGGCGAGCAGACGCTATACCGCGGTATCCGCCAGTTGATGCCCGGCCACACGCTGACGCTTGACGCCGAAGGACACCTGGACATCCGTCAGTATTGGGATGTGCCGCCTCCTCCCGCGCCCCCGGAGCACCGCGCGGACCAGGAGTGGGTGGACGAATGCGGCCGGCGCCTGCAGGAAACGGTCAGGATGCGCTTGATGAGCGACGTGCCTCTGGGTATGTTTCTATCGGGCGGCGTCGATTCCAGCCTGATCGCCGCGATCATGAAGCCCATGGTCACGGGGCCCGTGAAAACCTTCGCCGTCGGTTACAGGGAGGCGGAATACAGCGAACTCAGTTACGCGCGCGATGTCGCGGCGGCGATCGGGACCGAACACCACGAGATTCAAGTCGGCCCGGACGATTTCTTCAACGCGCTGCCGAAACTGATCTGGCAGGAGGACAAGCCGATTGCATGGCCGTCCAGCGTTTCACTCTATTTCGTCTCCAAACTGGCGGCGGAGCAGGTGAAGGTGGTTCTTACGGGGGAAGGCTCGGATGAATTGTTCGGCGGCTACAATCGCTATCGCGTCCATATGCTGAACCGCAAAATGCTGGGAGCATGGAGTCTGCTGCCGCGCGGACTGCGCGGGAAACTGCGCGAGCAAGTGGCGGCGTCGCCTCTGCTTTCGAGCGACGCCCGCCGCAAGTTGAGCCATACCGTCGTCGGCATGGGAGAGGACTTTGAGTCGTTTTATCTGGATAACTTCTACTCCGCTTTTCCGGCCTCCGAACGCGATGTCCTGCTGCGGGGGTCGACGGGCGCGAATGCCCACGAAAACTATCTCCGCTACAGGGATGCCGCCGCGAACCGGCCGGAGTTGGATCAGTTACTTTACACCGATCAGAAGACCTATTTGGTGGAATTGCTCATGAAGCAGGACCGCATGAGCATGGCGGCGTCCATAGAAAGCCGCGTCCCATTCCTGGATCATCCGTTGGTTGAATTCTCCGCGCGCGTACCCGCGCGCTTGAAGCTGCACGGTGGCGCGGGCAAGTGGTTGATCAAGCGCGTGGCGGAAAGACTGCTGCCGCGCGAAATCGTTCATCGCAGGAAGATGGGTTTCCCCACGCCGTTGCGCGTTTGGCTGAAGGATGCCCGGCTGCAACCCGTGCTCGACAGCATGACGGCGCGCTCCGGCTTTCTGGCATCGGTCGTGGATAGCGCGGCCATTAAGGCGTTGCTCGCGCGGCATCGGAGCGGCCAGATCGACGCCACCGACCGCTTGTGGCGCCTGCTCAACCTCCACTTGTGGGGGGAGATATTCCTGTTGAAACGGCGTGACCCGCGCGAGACGCTCCTGGGAGTCCCCGTCTCCGCATGAAGCTGCTGTGGGCTAATTCCGGCTTTCTGCATCCCACCACGCGCGGCGGCCAGATCCGCACTCTGGAGATGCTGCGGCAGTTGCACCGGCGCCACGAAATTCATTACGCCGCGTTGTGGGATAGCGAACCCGAGGGCGTGCGGAGAACCAGCGAATATTCCACGCGCGCCTTCCCGGTCGCGTTCCGGACCGCATCCAAGCGCTCGCCTAGCTTCGCGTTGGAAGTGGCGGCGGGCGCGTTTTCATCGCTGCCGCTCGCCATCGGCCGCTGGCGCTGCGCGGAGTTCCGAAACACGCTAGCCAAGCTCATCCGGGAAGAGAACTACGACGCGATGGTGTGTGATTTTCTCGTGACGGCCGTCAACTTCCCGGAAATCGAAAAGGCCGTGCTGTTTCAGCACAACGTGGAAAGCGTGCTCTGGGAACGTCACTCCGAAACAGCACCGGATGTGTTGCGGCGCAAATATTTCCGAGCGCAGGCGCGCCGCATGCGTGCGTTTGAGGGCGACGTATGCCGCCGGGCCGCGCGAGTGATCGCCGTTTCGGAGAACGACGCATCCGCCATCGCGGGCCGCTTTGGTGTGGCGTGCGCTTCTGTCCCGACGGGCGTCGATGTCGATGCGTTCAGCCGTCCGCCGACCGGCGTGGAGGAACAGGGCGAAGGCCTGGTATTCATAGGCTCCATGGATTGGATGCCGAATATCGATGGCATGGTTTGGTTCGTCCAAGAAGTCTTGCCGCTGATTCGCGCCCGGAGGCCGGCCATGCCGGTCACCATCGTGGGCCGCAGGCCGCCTCCGGCGATACGGGCGCTGACAGCCTCCGATCCGCATCTGCATATTACCGGAACAGTGCCCGATGTACGACCGCATTTGTGGAACGCCGCGGTGTCCATCGTTCCGTTGCGCATCGGCGGAGGCACGCGCATCAAGATTTACGAAGCCATGGCGGCGGGTGTCCCCGTGGTCTCCACCACCATCGGCGCGGAAGGACTGGACGTGGCCGACGGCCTGACCATCGCGCTGGCGGACACGCCGGAGGAGTTCGCGCGCCGCTGCCTGGAACTGGCCGCGGACGCAACGATCGCCGCTAAGATCGGCCGCGCGGCGCGGGAGATGGTGGCGGCGCGCTACTCTTGGGAGCAAGTGTCCCGCGTCTTTGAACAGCTCCTCATGCAGTCGCCGGAGCCCGCCGTCCAGTGACCAATCCGGTTCCGGTTCTGTTGATGAACTACGATCTGCGCTTCGGCGGCACGGAGCGCCAGATGAGTGAAGCCGCGTTGCACCTGGACCGGTCCCGTTTTACGCCGCACGTGGCCTGTATTCGGCTACAAGGCGGGCGCCGCGCGGAGCTGGAGCGCGCGGGAGTGCCGCTGGTGGAATTCTCGTTCCCGTCGTTCGGTTCCTGGCAAGCGCTGGCCGCGGCCCGGCGCATGGCGGTTTATCTTCGACGCCACCGCATTCAAGTGGTCCATTCCTTCGATGTTCCCGGAAATCTGTTCGCCGTGCCCGTCGCGTTCACGTCGCGCGTGCCGGTGGTGCTCTCCAGTCAGAGGGCGTTCCGGGAGCTGACGCCGGGCTGGTATCACCGCATGTTGCGCGTTACGGATAGCTTGGTGGATGGCACCGTGGTCAACTCGGCGAACCTCCGGGAACACTTGCACTTGCGCGATGGTATTGCCGCGGAGCGGCTGACGCTGATCTACAATAGCGTGGATCTGGAGCGTTTCCGTCCAGGCGAGAAATGCGTGGAGGTGCTTCCCGGATGTTCGCCGGTGATCGGGTCCACGTCGATGCTGCGGCCGGAAAAAGGTGTCGACACGCTGCTGAACGCCTTCGCTGCCTTAGCACCACGCTTCCCGCGTGCGGGGTTGGTGCTGGTCGGCACAGGACCCCAGCACGCAGCGATGGAAACGCGGGCGATGCAGATGGGGCTCAGCGAGCGCGTCCATTTCGCGGGCCCGGTGGCAGACGTCGCGCCGTGGCTGCGCCGGATGGACATCTTCGTACTGCCGTCATTGTCGGAGGCGCTGTCAAATTCGCTCATTGAGGCGATGGCCAGCGGCTGCGCCGCGCTGGCTTCGGAGGTAGGCGGCAATTCAGAACTCGTCACCGATCCAAGCCGCCTGTTCCGGCCCGGCGATGCAGAAGATCTGGCGCGGAAACTGGAGCCGCTGCTCACCGATAGTGTTCTGCGGGAACGCGTCGCGGCGGAAGGGCGCGCTTTCGTGCACCAGAGCTTCAGCGGCGAAAAATCACTCGGACGCCTTGCGGATCTCTACACCGAACATCTGCGGAGGAAAGGAGTTACGGCATGAGCGCCTTGCGCTTCGGCATGTTGGGCGCGCGCCCGGAGCATGTTTCGCTGCTCGGGCGGCTGGCTATCCACGCGCTACGCGAGTCCGGCGCGGAACTTGTGGCCTGGGTGGAGGGCGAGGACGAGCCGGCATTGCCTTGGAACTTGCACCAGCCCGGTGCGCTGCCAGGTGCCGCGGCCATTCCGCGGGGCGTGGCGGAGAACGTCGATTTCCTGCTGCTGCTCGGCGATTTCCGGCCCTCTC
>CAMAUG010000029.1 GCA_945861255.1 Candidatus Sulfopaludibacter sp. SbA3 | reverse complement strand
GCAGTCTGCATTACCGTGGGCGCTCCGTATCGCAATTTTACGGGTACACCGAGCGCCGCCCGGCTGGCCGCCGCGAAGAGCCCTTCCATGGATTGGGCGGTCATCGACCAGTTGCGACAGGGTGTGACCGTTCCCGTGCTGCTCAAAGGAATTATGAGCGCCGAGGAAGCCGATGCGGCGGTGAAGAGAGGCGTGCAGGGCATCGTCGTTTCCAATCACGGAGGGCCGCGGCTCAAGGGTGTGGTCACTCCCATTGAAATGCTTCCTTCAATCGCGGACGCGGTGGCGGGAAGGGTGCCCGTGCTCGTGGACGGAGGCTTCCGGCGGGGTTCCGACATTTACAAGGCGTTGGCGCTGGGCGCTAGGGCGGTCCTGCTGGGCAGGCCTTCTTTGTGGGGTCTGGCGGCATACGGCGCCGACGGCGTCCAAGCGGTGGTGGAGAGGTTGCAAACGGACCTGGGCCGCACCATGGGCCAATGCGGCAATCCGAACCTGAAATCCATCGGCCGGACCTTCGTGAAGATTCACGAGGCGTAAGCAACCGGTCCGGCTTAGCCGCCGGTCCGCCGGGCTTGGCGTCCGGAGCGCGCCCTTCATCAGCAGCCTTTTCCCATTAGGAGTTCTCATGAAATTCGCCGCCATCATCGAGTACGCCGCCGATCCGGCCAAGATCGCTGAAATCCGCCCGGCCCATCGCGTGCATCAGGCCAAGATTAAGGAATCCGGCCATCTGGCCATCGCCGGCCCCTTCACCGACGATAGCGGCGCGTTGATGATTTTCGAGGCTGAGTCGAAGGAGGAAGTGGAGGAAATCTTGCGCCGTGACCCGTTTTTCCAGAACGGCGTTTTCGCGTCCTGGGTCATACGGCCATGGAAAGCGGTGATGGCCAACGTGGACGTGCTGACGCGGAACCTGCTGGTACCATGAAGTCCTCCGGCGCCACAAAGCGCACCGGCGCCGCCATACTCGATCCGCGCATGCCTGCCCGCTTAAGTTCGCCTGGACCGTCACGGAGTGGTTTCCGCAAGTTGGTACGAGCTCGAACCGCCGCCGTGGTTATTCTCGTACTGTTGTGCGCCGGTTGCGGCGGCGATTCTAAGCCTGGAGCGAAGGAGCCGCAAATCGGTTGGCGGCGGATGGGGGCGTGGACGGGGCACGGTAACGTCCAGAGTGATTCGTTCGAGATCGCCAGCACGCAGTGGCGCATTAAGTGGGAGACGACCAACGAGACGCCGCCGGGAGCCGGAACTTTCATGGTCAGGGTTCACAGCTCGATCAGCGGACGGCCCTTGATGGTTGCGGTGCAGCCGCAACATGGAACAGGCAAAGGCATTGCGGTGGTGACCGAAGACCCGCGCTTGTATCACCTAGTAATCGAATCAAGCGCGGTGGATTGGTCGATTCAGGTGGAGGAAGCCGTTGTCGGCGTCCCCGAAGACCCCAAAAAATGAGGGGGCCTCCCCCTTGACAGGTAGCCCGTAAGAATATTACTGTACCCCCCTACCAGACAGGCTCGAAGTATGCCATAATAGTCCCCGATCCGTTGAGGTGATCCTAACCATGCCAAACACAAACAACACGGAAGACACAGCGAAAGGGTTATCCAGGCGCGACGTCATTAAAGGCGTCATCGCCGGAGGCGCCGTATCGTCGTCGGCCTATCTGTTCCGCAGCTCGGTTGTGCAAGCGCAACAATCCGCCGCCGGGTCGGCTGAACGCCTGGTGACGTTGACCGTCAATGGCCAGCAGCGCCGCGTGGACGTCATGAAGCAGGAGACACTGCTCACGACCCTGCGTTACAAGTTGGGACTGACCGGCAGCAAGATGGGCTGCGATCGCTCCGAATGCGGCGCATGCACGGTGCTGGTGGACGACGTGCCACATTATTCGTGCTCCGTGCTGACGCATACGGTTCGAGGGAAAAATATTGTGAGCATCGAAGGGCTTGCCAGCCCGGCCGGCAAGCTTCATCCGGTTCAACAAGGAGTCATGGACGAGCACGGATTCCAATGCGCATTCTGCCTGCCCGGCTTCGTCATGGCAACGGTGGGATTCCTGAAGGTGAATCCGAATCCTACCAGAGCGCAACTGGCGCACGGCATTTCCGGAAACCTGTGCCGCTGCCAGGACTACGACAAGATCCTCACCGCAATGATGCGCGGCGCGGAAAATTCAAGGAAGGCCACCCATGCCTGAGAAAAGCAAAGCCCCTGCGAAAAGCAAAGCTTATAGACTGATCGGCAAGAACTACGTCACGCCGGGCCTGATGGCCAAGGTGACGGGCAAGGCCAAATATGCCGAAGACTACCGGGCCGAAGGAATGTTGTTCGCCAAGCTCCTGCTGAGCCCCATGCCGCACGCGCGCATCCGCAAGATCGACGTGAGCGCGGCGCTGGCGATGCCCGGAGTGAAGGCCATCCTCACGGGGGACGATGTTCCCGCGCCGGCCGACGCCATCACCGACATGGGTCAAGTGATCCCCGCCAACAAGCTGGCCGACCGCGGACTCACGAACAACCCGGTGTTCCAGGGTGAGCCGATTCTGGCAGTGTGCGCGGTGGATGAACTGACCTGCGCCGAGGCCATCGAGAAAATCCGCATCGATTACGAGCGCCTGCCGCATGTCGTGGACCCGCTGGTGAGCCTGCGCCCGGGTGGGCCGAATGCCCGCGCGGAGGGCAATACCTGGATCCGGCCGGTGGCCGTTCAGGGACAGCCGCCGCAGCCTCCCCAGGTCAAGGAAATCAAGTGGACTCAGGCGGATTTCGACGCGGCCAAGGACGGCCAGCTTCCCATGGGCAAAGCCACCGAGGAGTGGGCTTTCGGCGATTGGGAAGCGGGTCTCAAGAATGCCGACCTGGTGCTGGACGAGACCTTCGTCACGCCGAACACCAGTCACCAGACGCTGGAAACCCGCACCGCCATGGCCTACTGGCAGAACGGCAAGGTCTTTGTGCATTGCTCCTCGCAGAGCACCGCGCAGACCGCGCCGGCCGTGGCGCGTTGGCTGGGCCTGCTGGATGAGAAGGGCCTTCCCGATCTCAGCAAGGTAGTCATCATCAGCGAGTACACGGGCGGCGGGTTCGGCAGCAAGATCACGGCCTCCCTTTCCGCCATCATTCCCGCGATTCTTTCGCGGAAGACCGGAGCGCCGGTGATGATGCGCATCAGCCGCGAGGAGGAACACTTCATCGGTCGCGCGCGGCCCAGTCTGCATGCGCGCGTGAAAGTCGGTTTCACCAAGGACGGCCGCATTACCGCGATCGACATGTTCGGAATCCTGGACGACGGACCGTACGGTCCGCAGGGCGACCTCGGTCAGTCCGCGCGCCAGGTATCGTTGATGTACCAACCTCCGGCCATGCGCTTCCGCGGAATTCCGGTGCTCACCAATACGCCTCCACGGCTCTCGCAGAGCCAGCCGGGCGGGTTCCAGGGCATCGCCGTGCTGGAGCCGATCCTTGCCAAGGCCTCGCGTAAACTGGGCATCGATCAGGTGGCCATTCACCGTATTAATGCGCCGGTGGGCAAGGCCCCGATCGGTCCGGCCGTGGCAGGCAAGCGCGCGTATGTCACCGGCGCCTACGTGCAGGAAGCGCTCGACCGCGGCAGGCAGCTTTTCAAGTGGGACGAGCGCAATGCCCGGCCCAAGCGCAGCGGCACGAAAGCCCGCGGCATCGGCGTGGCCACCAGTTGCTTCGTCGGCGGGTCGGTGGGCTTCGATGGATTATTCGTGATCCGGCCCGACGGAAAGATCTACATTCCATCCGGCGTCGGCAACCTGGGAACGGATTCGGTCACCGATTGCTATCGCGTGGTGGCCGAAATCATGGGTGTGCCGTGGGAGAAGTGTGAAGTCAGCTGGGGCCACACCGGAAGGAACCTTCCGTGGACCGCTCCGTCCGGCGGCAGCCAGACCCTCCATGCGATGACCCGCGCGGCTTACGTGGCCTCGCTCGATGCCAAGGACAAACTGCGGCAGATCGCGGCCAAGGATCTGGGCGGCACGCCGGAGAACTACGAAGTAGGCGGCGAGCGTGTTTACCGCAAAGGCGGCGGCGCGGGCATGACCCTGGCGCAGGCCGCGAAGCGGGCCATCGAACTGGGCGGCATTTACGACGGCCACGAATTGCCCAAGGGCATCAACAAGATGACAGCGACCTCGGCCGGGGCGATGGCGGGGCAGGGTCTGCTGGCGGTAGCCAAGGACTCCATGCCGCGCGATGGCCAGACGCATTCGTTTGTGGCTGGATTCGCCGAAGTGGAAGTGGATCTTGAAACCGGCAGCTACCAGATCACGGACTACTTAGGCGTGGCGGACGTGGGAACGGTGATGAATCCCCGGTCTTTGGGCGGGCAGATTCTGGGCCGCTCCATGCTGGGCATCGGTCACGCGCTGGGGCAGAAGTGGGTCTACGATCAGCGCTACGGCCTGCCGCTGGCCAAACGCTTCCATCACAACCGGCCGCCGACCATTCTGGACGCTCCCAAGCACATGCAGTGGGACGCGCTGGATATTCCGGACCCGGAAACACCCGTCGGATCGAAGGGCATCGGCGAACCGCCGGTGGCCGCCGGCTGCATGGCCGTGATTAACGCACTGTGGGACGCGCTGGGAGATGACGTATTCCGGCGGGCCCCCGTGATGTTGGACACCATTCTGGCGTCACTCGAAGCCGGCAAGCCCATGGAAGAGGGCCTCACCGCTCACGTGTAGGAACGGGAAGAAGGAGAAACGAGTATGGCTATAGTAAGAGACATCATGCCGGCGTTCGAGCTCTTTCAGCCGGCGACCATTCAGGACGCACTCGGCTTGCTGGACCGCTATGGGCGCGACGCCTGGGTACTGGCGGGCGGCCTGGACAGCTTCGATTGGCTGAAGGACCGCGTCAAGCGGACCAAAGTGGTGGTGGATCTGAGCCAGATCAAGGAACTCACCGGCATCCGTGAAGCCGGTGGAGGGCTGGAGATCGGCGCTATGACCACGCTTACCGAAGTGGTGCGCCATCCCGTGGTGAAAGCGAAGTACAGCATCCTCTCGGAGGGCGCGGAGTCGGCGGCATCCCCGCAGATACGCAACCAGGGAACCCTGGGCGGCAACGTCTCCCAGGACGCGCGCTGCTGGTACTACCGGGGCGGCTGGAAGTGCTATCGCGCGGGCGGCAACATCTGCTTCGCCGACACACCGACGGCCATCAACCGCGAGCACGCCATTCTCGGCGCGGACCGGTGCGTGGCGGTGAATCCTTCGGATTCGGCGCCGGCGCTGATCGCGCTGGACGCCCAGATGGTGATTCGCAATTCGAAGGGTGAGCGGACGGTCAACGCCGAGGATTATTTCGTCGGCCCCGAGATCGACATCACGCGGATGACAGTCCTGAAGCCGGGCGACTTGTTGACGGCCATCCGCATCCCGGCCACGTGGGCGGGCGCGCAGTTCTACTTTGAGAAAATCCGCGACCGTCCAGTGTGGGATTTCCCGCTGCTGAACGTCGCCTCGGCCATGGTGGTGAGCGGCGGCAATATCGAGCGGATCCGCATCGTCGTGAACGCGGCGGCGGCGCGTCCATTGCGCTTGACTGCGGTTGAAAACGCAGTGCGCGGCAAACCGCGCAACGCCGCGACGGGCGAACTGGGCGGGAAGATCGCCATTGAGGGCGCCGAGCCCTTGCGCTACAACGGGTATAAGATTCCGCTGATGCGCAATCTGGTGAAGCGCGCCATCAGCGGCGTGGAGGAAACTAAATGGACTTAATCGAATTCGCGACTAGTCCATGGGGTGAAACCGTCCCCATTCACATTTCGTTCGTGCTGATGTGGGTGGCCGCCATCGGTGGCCTGGCGTTCCTGATCGGCCATGCGATCTGGGTGAAGATGTTCGCCAAACCAGCGGAGCACCCCGCCCCTGTCTCCAAGGAACTGGCCGCGACCATTCCGGCCAAGGTTCCGCGCCACTCGTTGGCGTCACGCATGTTTCATTGGATCATGTCCGTGGCGATGCTGGCCCTGCTGGTGACGGCCTTCGTGCCCAAGGCCGGGTATGAATTCGCATGGGTCACTTATCACTGGATCGCGGGCCTGGTTCTGACCGTATCGATTGTCTATCACATCATCCACGCGTCCTTTTGGTTGGACTTTTGGGCCATCTGGCCCGACAAGATCGACATTGAAGACGGTAAGCGCAGATGGATGCGGGCCACGGGCAAGGATGCGCCCGCGCCTCGCAAGTTCGCCAAGTACCCCATGGAGAACAAGCTCTATCACTTCGTGATCCTGCTGACCGGGCTGTCCGTGACAATTACCGGATTGTTTATGATGAAGCGGATACGCACTCCTATCTTCACGCGCAATCCGTACATGTTCGGCGACATGACATGGGGCTTGATGTACGTCCTGCATGGGTTGGCCGGGGTGGGATTGATCGGCCTTATCATGGCGCACATCTATTTCGCGCTGCGGCCGGAGAAGTTCGTGATCACCAAGGCGATGATCTTCGGCTCGGTTGATCGCGAACACTACCTGGAGCATCACGATCCAGAACGCTGGGTCCTGGAAACCACCAAGAAGGCTAATGAACAACGATCTGGCGCGGCGGTGTAATTTAATCGAAGAGTGCTATGAGTATCTGCTGGCCTACGCCGCTATGGGCGTGGCTGGCGACGAGGGAGAAGGCAAGGCCGGTCAGGTGCGCCACTTCCTTGACCGGGCCTCGGGCGCGCTCGACGGCATCGCGGACGCTTACGCGGCCGCGACGGAGAATCAACCCGCCGAGCAAAGCCAGGCGTTCGGTGCGGTGCTGGGCCGCGATGCGCGCGACTCACATGCCGCGATCAATCTGGTTCTAGCGCAACCCGTGATCAGTTCGCAGCTAGTGGATAATCTAAACGCTTCCATCCACCTGCGTGCGCTGTTGACGGACCTGTTTCTAATCGATGAGGTCCTGAAATTGCAAGCCTCTCCGCAAGTCGCCCTCGATAGCGCTACCGGTTCCTGACTCACGAAGATTGCCCTCCGCCGGCTGTTCTCGCCGCGCACTGTGATATGGCCAAGACAGCATTCCCGTCCGTGGACCAGTATCTCGCCTGCCAGCCCGAGGCCATGCGGAGCGTGCTTCGGCGTGTGCGAAGCGCCATCCGCAAAGCGCTACCCGGCGCGGAGGAAGTAATTTCATACCAGCTACCCGCCTACAAGCTGCACGGTGGCCGCGCGCTCTATTTCGCCGGATGGAAACGGCACTACGCGCTCTACCTGGGCACCGCGCGCTTCGTCGAGGAGTTCAAGAACGACCTTGCACCGTACGAGGTCAGCAAGGGCACGATCCGCTTCCCGCTATCCCGGCCGGTTCCCGTGAAGCTAATCGAACGCATTGCCAAGCTCCGCGCAAAGGAACTCGCCGAGGAAGCGAAGGCGAAGGCGTCCGCACCGAAGAAACGCTAACACCGCGGACGCTATCCATGCCCTCACGGAGCCACGCGGGATCTGCCAGCTAAAATAGAACTTGGCTAGCCGGCCAATCAAAAGAGGACTGCGATGCACACAGAATCCGAAAACTCGGAGCTTCCCGATCATCAGATCTCCCGCGGCGATCCTTATGACGCCGTAGTTGTCGGCGCCGGATTGGCGGGCCTGTACGCCCTGCACCGGTTGCGTGGGATGGGCCTGCGTGTGCGCGTCTTCGAGGCCGCCAGTGGAGTAGGTGGTACGTGGTTCTGGAACCGCTATCCCGGCGCCCGCTGCGATATCGAAAGCCTGGAGTACTCCTACTCATTTTCAAACGAACTCCAGCAGGAATGGGAATGGGCGGGACGCTACGGCACGCAGCCCGAGATCTTGCGATATATCCAGCACGTTGCCCAGCGCTTCGACTTATTGCGCGACGTTCAGCTGAATACCCGGATCGTGTCGGCGGTATTCGACGCCCAGAGAGCGTTGTGGACGCTTGTCACGGATCAAGGTGAAAGCGTCCGTGCGACCTATTGCATCATGGCGGCCGGTAATCTATCGACGCCGCGTGTGCCCGATTTCAAGGGACTGGAGCGCTTTGAGGGCAAATGGTATCACACCGGCCTGTGGCCGCATGAAGGCGTGGATTTCACAGGCCAGCGCGTGGCGGTGATCGGCACCGGATCTTCCGGCATTCAGATGATCCCCCACATTGCCAGGCAGGCAAAGCATCTGCACGTGTTCCAACGCACTGCGAATTTCAGTTTACCCGCGAGGCATGCCCCGATGGATCCCGAAAAGGAGCGTCGGCACAAAGCGGAGTATCCCGAGCGCCGGCGGGCTGCTTTCGAGACGCCGTTCGGTATGGCCGGCTATCCCGCCCCCACGAAATCCGCGCTGGAGGCCACACCGGAGGAGCGGCAGCGCTCCTATGAAACCAAGTGGAACGAGGGCGGCAGCATCAGTTTTCTCTACTCCTATACCGACCTCCTGCTGAACAAGGCGGCCAACGAAACCGCTTCGGAGTTTGTGCGGCAAAAAATTCGCAGCATTGTCCGCGACCCGCAAGTGGCGGAGTTGCTCGCACCCAAGGACCATCCCATCGGCACCAAGCGCCTGTGCCTGGACACGAACTACTACGAGATCTACAATCGCGATAACGTGACGCTGGTGAACGCGCGGCGTACGCCCATCGAAGAGATCACTCCTAGGGGACTGCGCACCAGCCAAACCGAATATGAGTTCGACGCCATTGTATTCGCCACCGGCTTCGACGCCATGACCGGGGCGCTGGCCGGGATCGACATTCGCGGGGCATCCGGCGAGTCGTTGAAGGAAAAATGGAGCGCCGGGCCGCGTACCTATTTAGGCCTGATGGTGGCGGACTTCCCCAACATGTTCCTGATCACCGGACCGGGCAGCCCCGGAGTGAAGAGCCAGATGATCATTTCGATCGAACAACACATCGATTGGATGGCAGACTGCCTCCTGTACATGCGAGCGCGCGGCGTCAATTGCATCGAAGCGGACCAGCAAGCCGAACGCGCCTGGGTGGAACACGTGCAGGATGTTGCCAACGCAACGCTTTACCCGCTGGCCAACTCCTGGTACACGGGAGCGAATATTCCCGGCAAAACGCGCGTCTTCATGCCCTACGTCGGCGGTGTACATCAGTACAAGAGACACTGTGACGCCATCGCAAAGAATGGCTACGAAGGTTTCCAGATGCGCCGCGTGTCCAGCGACGCTGGGCGTCTCACGGCGGAACCGGGAGTTTCGGCCACCCCGGTGGGCGCGACATAAACATGATCGCATCCGGCGCGCGAACGCCGGCTGGCTCTGGTAATCACTGCCTACGACAGTGCGAATCCAGCCAGGCCTTCACAAGCGCTTGCTGCTGCTGCCGCGGCGGTTACACACGCTGGAAGGCCGCCGCGCTACCAACGTTCCTGGACTTAGCCGCGCGGCGGCACACTGCTAAACTAAAGATCGCGAGCCACCCTACGAAATGAAAACTCCCTACGTTTCCGACCTTGTGCCGAACCAGCTCATCCAGGGCGTGTTTCTGGTGCAGAACAAGGAAATTCGCCAAAAGAAAACCGGTGAGCCGTATCTTTCGCTGGTCCTGGCGGACCGCACGGGCGACCTGGAAGCCAAGATGTGGGACAACGTAACGGAAGCCATGAACCTGTTTGAGCGCGACGGCTTCCTTCGCGTAAAGGGCATGGTGCAGGTCTTCCAGAACCGCCTGCAGCTCACCATCCATCGCCTGCAACCGGTGCCGGAATCGGAAATCGACATCGCCGATTATCTGCCCGCCTCCAAACGCGATCGCGATGAAATGTTCGCCGAGCTGCGCCAGTGGATTTCGTCCATGACGAATCCGTATTTGAAAGCGATGCTCGAAAAGATCTTCGAGGATGAAGCCGTGGCGTTGGCCTACCGGACCGCTCCCGCCGCGAAATCGGTGCACCATAACTGGATCGGCGGACTGGTGGAGCACGTGCTGTCGCTATGCCAACTGGCGCGCTTCACCGCCGCGCACTATCCGGATATCGATTTTGATCTACTGCTTACCGGCGTCCTGCTGCACGATATCGGCAAGATTTACGAACTCACTTACGCGCGCAGCCTGGGTTACAGCACGCAAGGACAACTGATCGGGCACATCACCATCGGTGTCCGCATGGTGGAGGATGCCATCCGCACGGTGCCCGGATTTCCATCCGCGTTGCGCGACCTGGTGGTGCACCTGATCTTGAGCCACCACGGCTCACTGGAGTTCGGCTCGCCTAAGTTGCCTTCGTTCCTGGAAGCGCTGTTGCTGCATCATCTGGACAACCTGGACTCCAAGATGGAATCGATGCGCGCGCACGTAGCCAGGGATCGCCACGGATCTGGACTGTTCACCGTCTATAACGGCGCCCTGGAGCGCTCTGTGTTGAAGAAGGAGCAGTATCTGAATCCGGGGCCAGAACCCGATGCGACCGCACCCGCTCCGGCCGTGGCCGCACCCGCGCGAAACGACGCGGAGTCTTCGTCGCCGTTCGCATCGAAGCTTGAAACCGCGCTACGCCGGGATTCTTGACCGCCGGACGCAGCGGGTCACGTCATTCTCTTAACTAATTTCGCCGTCCGATCATGCGCGCTTCGCCAGCAACTCAGCGATCTCTTCGCCGATGGCCAGCGACGCCGTCGCTCCGGGGCTCGGCGCATTCACCACGTGCAATTCGCCGGGACCTTCCAGGAAGTGAAAGTCGTCGATCAGCGCGCCGGAGGCGTCCATCGCCATCGCGCGCACGCCTGCGCCGCCGCTTGTCAGATCCTCCGGTTGAATCTCCGGGACCAGCCTTTGCAGAGTGGCGCAGAAGAGTTCTTTGCTGAATGACCGGCGCGCTTCGTGCCAGCACATGGCTCGATACCGGTGCAGGAACTTCCACATTCCGGAAAAGGCGAGCACGTCGGCCAGATCGCGCACGCGCAGGTCGGTTTTTTTGTAACCTTCGCGCGAACACGCGAGCACGGCATTCGGACCCGCCTCAATGCCGCCGTGAATCATCCGTGTGAAGTGCACGCCCAGGAACGGAAACCGCGGATCGGGCACCGGATAAATCAAGTTGCGCACCAGGTGGCGGCGCTCTGGGCGGAGGCCGTAATATTCGCCGCGAAACGGGATAATACGAACTACGCGAGGACGGCCGGTCAGCGCGGCCACGCGATCGGAATGCAATCCCGCGCAGGTGACCACGCAGGCGGCCTTGTAGTCCCGCGCCGTACTGTGGATGCGCCACTCGCCGCCATCGCGCAGAATGGTCCGGACCTCTGCGTTAGTCACCACTTCGCCGCCCTGTCCGCGAATGGCACGCACCAGCGCCTGGCACACCGCGGGATAATCGGCGATGCCCTCCTCCGGCACGTGGACCGCGGCCACGCCCGCCGCGTGCGGTTCCCTCTCCCGCAGTTCATCGCCGCTCAGCCAACGCAGGCCTTGTAAGCCGTTCGCCTCGCCGCGCTCCAGCAGCGCCTTTAAACGCGGCACCTCATCGCCGGTGGCCGCTACCACTATTTTTCCGCAAACCTCATGCGCCACCGCATGCTGCTTGCAGAACTCGATCATCTGCCGGATACCGCGCACGGCGAGCTTGGCCTTGCGCGACCCGGGCGTATAGTACAGCCCCGCGTGCAGCACGCCGGAGTTGTGGCTGCTCTGGTGCTGCCCCACGGCCGCTTCCTTTTCGAGCACGGTGACGCGCGCGCCGGGAAATCGCTGGCCCAACCGCCATGCCGCGGCCAGCCCTACGATGCCGCCACCCACTACCACGATGCGTCCGTTCATCGCCCGTCCATTTATCGTACGATCCTCGCCAGCCATCTCGTGAGCGCCGCTCCCAGCCATACGGCCGCGTATCCCAGCAACACGCTTAACATCACATTGGCCGCGCCGGTGAAAAACGTGTCTTTTTCCACGGCTTCAAACGTCTCCCATCCGAAACTGGAAAACGTCGTGTAGCCGCCCAGCAATCCGGTCACCAGCAACAGGCGCAGTGCGGGATTCGGATCTCCGCGATTTACAAATAGCGTCATCAAAACGCCGATCAGGAAACATCCGGTGACGTTCACCACCAGCGTGCCCAAGGGGAAGCGCACCTCAAACCGCTGCGTGACGGCATTGCCGATGGCATAGCGCGCCAGGCCGCCCAAGGCAGCCCCCAGCATCACCAATAGGTACCGGTTCATAAGAGTTCTTCCGTCGCGGCTCTGGGCAGTCAGATCCTGTGGAAACTTTTAAGGATATCGCGTGTGGCGTAGCGCAGAGCGATGGGCCGCCCGTGGGGGCAGCTCATGGGGGAGGAAGTGGCGGCCAGGGCGCGTAAAAGCCAATCCATCTTGGCCGGCTCAAGCTTCATGTTGATCTTGATCGCGGCGCGGCAGGCGATGGACGCGGCCATGGCGCGGCGCAGGTCGTCGAGCGATGCTTTACGTAATTCATGCTCGGCGATCTCGAGAATTTCGAAAATCACTTTCTCGATGTCCGCGGCGCCGATCCCCGCCGGCGCCGACTTCACCGCGATGGTTCGGTTTCCGAACGGCTCCGTATCGAACCCCAACGAATTCAGCTCTTCCGCGATGCGCGCGTATTCGATCTGCTGCGCCGGCGTGAGTTGAATCACCAGCGGCATCAGCAGTCCCTGAGTCTCCACTGTTCCGCGATTCCGCGACGCCAACACCTGCTCAAACAACACGCGTTCATGCGCCACATGCTGGTCGATGATCCACAGCCCGTCGCGGCCTGCCGCGATGATGAAACTATCGTGAATCTGGCCCAGCGGACGCAGGTCGCGGAGCGCTTCCAGGTTCTCCGGCGCGGGTATCGCGGAATCCGGGAACAGGGGGCCGTGCGTATCGGGAGCCGCAAGCTTCGGAGCGTAGACAGGTGTTGAATCTGGGCGCACGCTACCGGTCCGCTCGTTTTCAAAATCAAATCGCGGCACGGGCGATTGCGGCCGCCGAAGGACGAATTCCGGCAGAGAGCCAGGGTCTTCCAGCGCCGTACCGGGCGAACCGCTGTTCACCGGGATGGCAGGTATTGCGGCGCCAAAACTCGCGATCTCCGGAATCGAACTTCCAGGCATGCTCATGTTCGCGATCCGCTGCGAGAACTCCGAGTACGGCAAGTCCGCGCCTGCCTGCGGCGTCGTGCGCAAGGGTAAACTCGATACAGGCCGCCGGGCGATGAGAATTTCGCGGATCGTATCGCGCACGAAGTCGTGCACCATGGACCCATGGCGGAAGCGCACCTCGGTTTTCGAAGGATGAACGTTGACATCTACTTCCTCGGGTTCGCAATCCAGGAACAACAGCGCGAACGGATAGCACGCCGGCGGCATCAGGTTGTGATACGCGGATGAAATCGCGTGCATCAGCAAGCGGTCCCGGATCAACCGCCCGTTGACGAACAGATAAATCGCGTTACGATTCATTTTCTGCACGTGCGGCCCGCTGACGAAGCCACGCAGGCGGAAGCGGCGTGGAGTGAGGTCCGGTTCATCCGCCGGCGGCGGCAGGTCCCTGGTGCGGTCTCCCAGGTCCACCAAGTCTTCCACCGTCCTTGTGCCGAAGACCTGGTAGACGCGCTCGCGCAACGTTGCGACGGGCGCGACGTTCAGCAACTCGGCGTTGTTGTGGCGCAGCAGAAAGCTCTTATCGGGATGCGCCAGGCCATAGTGCGTAATCAGTGATGCGATGTGCGCGATCTCCGTCGGCTCCGACCGCAGAAATTTCTTGCGCGCCGGCACGTTAAAGAACAGATCGCGCACGGTGACGATGGTGCCGCCGGCCAGCGCGGCGTCCTCGCATTTGAGAATCTTGCCGCCGGCGATTTCGACCACGGTTCCCACGGCTTCTTCCCGCGCGCGCGTTTCCAGGATCAGCCGCGAAACCGATGCGATGGACGGCAGAGCTTCGCCGCGGAAGCCCAGCGTGGCGATGGAGAGCAGGTCTTTCACTTCGGAGAGCTTGCTGGTGGCGTGGCGCTCAAACGCCAGCAGCGCGTCGTCGCGCATCATGCCCATGCCATTATCGGCCAGCCGCATCAGACGGCGCCCTCCGGCCTCGACATCGACGCGGAATTCCGTCGCGCCGGCGTCCAGCGAATTCTCGAGCAGCTCCTTGACCACGCTGGCTGGCCGCTCCACAACTTCGCCCGCGGCGATCTTATTGGCGACGTTGTCGGAGAGTACGCGTATGCGGCCCATAACGGAGGCGCTTAGCTTTCCGTGGAGCCGAAAATTGCGTCAACGCGCAACCGCGCGCCAAAGAAGAGCGAGATCTCCTGGCCGGATTTGTACGTCCGCGTGTGCCCATCGGGAGTCGAGACTTCGATTTGGCGGTGGTCCGTGTCGACTATCCAGAACTCACGAGCACCATTTTCGAGACAGGTATTTCGTTTGTCCAACATTTCGGCGGCGGTGTTCGAGGGTGACAACACCTCAACCACCAACTCCGGCGAGCCCATCAAGTAACGGTCTATGCTTTCCCACCGTTCTCTTGCGACATACGCAACGTCCGCCCCCCAGCATTCGTGCTCGGGCAGCGGCCGGTAGGGCATTTCCGTGTGAACAACACCCGCATCACCGGCGGCGTTTTCGAGCAAGCAGCGAAGCTGCTGCCGTGCTCGTACGTGGCGAAATTCGGGGAAAGACACTTTGACCAGTTCTCCGTGGTAGAGCTCGTAGGGCCCGCCCGGAGGATCCGGGATCTGTTCATACTCGGCGACGGTGATGAGCTTGGTGGTGGTGCCGGCCACGGGGAAACTCCTGGCTCGATTATACGCCCCGCGCGGTGTATATTGGCAAACATGCGAACAATACTGATCACCATTCTGGCGGGCGCCGCCTCGCTGGGTGCGCAGACACCCGTTCAGCCTCTGAACAACTTGCCGCAACCCTACCGCACCGCGCGCGATTGGGGCAAGCCTCCGGGCGGCGCACCGTGGGCCGCCGTGACCGCGATCGAAGTGGCGAAGGATGGCAGCATTTACGTGATCCACCGCTGCAATGAAAACTCCTGCGCGGGACGCACCGAACCGCCCATCCTCAAGTTCGACGCCTCCGGAAGGCTGCTGAAGAGTTGGGGCGAAGGCATGTTCATTTTCCCGCACGGCGCAACAGTAGACCGTGACGGCAACCTGTGGGTGACTGACCAGCAGGTGCGCGACGGCAAGGGCCAGCAGGTGTTCAAGTTCAGTCCGGAGGGCAAGGTTCTGATGACGCTGGGTAAGGCCGGCGTGGCCGGCGCCGAGCCCGGGTTGTTCGACGAGCCCACCGACGTCGCGATCGCGAGCAACGGCGATATTTTCGTCACTGAAGGGCATTCGGGTGGCACCAAGGGTAACGATCGCGTTTCGAAATTCTCGAAAGACGGCAAGTTCATCAAGTCTTTCGGGCACGCTGGATCGGGCCCCGGCGAATTCAACGCTCCGCACACCATCGCCATCGATTCGCGCGGCCGCCTGTTCGTGGGCGACCGCACCAACAACCGCGTCCAGGTCTTCGACCAGGATGGCAAGCACCTGGATACGTGGAAGCAGTGGAGCCGGCCCAGCGGCATCTTCATCGCTTCCGACGACACGATGTACGTGGCCGATTCCGAATCGTGGGGACCCGATAACCCGGGCTGGAAGAAAGGCATCCGCATCGGCAGCGCCAAGGACGGCTCGGTAAAATATTTCATCGAGGATATGGAATCCACCACCCAGGACCACAGCGGTGCCGAGGGCGTGGGCGTGGACGCGCAAGGCAACGTCTACGGAGGCGTGGTGCGAAGGAAGATGTTGGAGCGGCACACCAAGAAGTAGGTGCGCACGTTCAGCTGCAGCCCTCACCGGGACTCGCGCAGGTAGACGGCCCGGCGCTGCACCGCCGATGGTGCCAGCTACCCACTCATCGAATTCAAAAACTGCGCGTTGCTTTGCGTTTTCGAAAGTTTATCCAGCAGCAGTTCCATGCTCTCCACCGGGGACAGAGGGTTCAGCACGCGCCGCAGGATGAACACGCGGTTGAGCTCTTCGCGCGGGACCAGCAGTTCCTCCTTGCGGGTGCCGGACTTGGTGATGTCGATGGCCGGGAACACGCGCTTGTCCATCAGCTTGCGGTCCAGGTGGACTTCCATGTTGCCGGTGCCCTTGAATTCCTCGAAAATCACGTCGTCCATGCGGCTGCCGGTATCGATCAGCGCGCTGGCGACGATGGTCAGTGAGCCGCCTTCTTCAATATTGCGGGCCGCGCCGAAGAAGCGCTTGGGGCGCTGCAACGCGTTCGAATCGACGCCGCCTGAAAGCACCTTGCCCGAAGGCGGGACCACGGTATTATAGGCGCGCGCCAGGCGCGTGATGGAATCGAGCAGGATCACCACGTCCTTCTTATGTTCGACAAGCCTCTTGGCTTTTTCGATCACCATCTCAGCCACTTGCACGTGGCGCGAGGCGGGTTCGTCGAAGGTGGAGGAAATCACTTCGCCGCGCACGGAGCGCTGCATGTCGGTGACTTCTTCGGGACGCTCGTCGATCAGCAGCACGATCAGGCTGACTTCGGGATGATTGGTGGTGATGGAATTTGCAATGGCCTGCAACAGCATGGTCTTGCCGGTGCGCGGCGCGGCTACGATCAGTCCGCGCTGGCCCTTGCCGATGGGCACCATCAGATCCAGAACGCGGCCGGAGAAGTTATCCTTGCCGGTTTCGAGCTTGAATCTGGTCTGCGGATACAGCGGCGTCAGGTTGTCGAAGAAGATTTTATTGCGCGCTTCCTCGGGCGGCTCGAAGTTGATCGCGTCCACTTTGATCAGGGCGAAGTAGCGCTCGCCTTCCTTGGGCGGGCGGATCTGGCCGCTGACGGTGTCGCCGGTGCGGAGATCGAAGCGCCGGATCTGCGAGGGCGAGACGTAGACGTCATCGGGGCCGGGCAGGTAGTTGTACTCGGGGGCGCGCAGGAAGCCGAAGCCGTCGGGCAGGCACTCCAGCACTCCCTCGGAGAAGATCAGTCCGCTCTTTTCGGCCTGCACCTGGAGGATTTTGAAGATCAGCTCCTGTTTGCGCAGCCCGGCGAAGCCCGCCACGCCCAGATCCTTGGCGATCTGGTTGAGCTTCTGGATGCTCATATCCTTGAGCTCCACCAGGTCCAGCGCGTTGCTTCCGCCTCGCGGGCCTCCGCCCTGCTGGCGGCGGCGCGGATCGAACAGGCGCCCCATGGGTTCGGGGCGCTGGGCTTCCTGGGCGGGCGCATCGTTGCCGCCGCCGTCGGATTCCGGCGAGGCTTCGGCGCTGGTTTCGGCCGGTACCGCAGCCGTGGCCTCGGCGTCCGGTTTCGCTTCCGCCCTAGGTGGCTGTTTCTTCTCGCGGCGGTTGCCGTCGCCCCGGCCTGATTCCGGTTTGGGCGCCGCGGATTCGGCGCCGGTGGCAGTCACTACCGGCTGGTCTTGATTTTCGAGATCGCTTGCCAAATTTCCCTCACTCCCCGGCCTGTTGCGGCCGAGCATTCAAGCACTTCTCCCGCATACGTCTCGCGGAGTGCGCTCCGGCTTTGATGCCGTTCTCTCTGGTTCTTCAACTTATCGGTCTTCGTGGCGACCACCGCATAGGGCCGCCCGTGGACCTCCAGCCATTCCTTCAGCTCGAGATCCTTTTCCATCCAACCGCGCCGCGCGTCCAATATGATCAGCGCCAGCTTCAACGTTCCCCGTCCCAACAAATACTCCTCAATCAACTGCTTCCATTCCTGCGTGATGTGTTTGGGAACTTTCGCGTACCCGTATCCGGGCAGGTCGACGAAACGGTAGCCTCCATCGACTTCAAAGAAATTGATCGACTGCGTACAGCCAGGTCTGGCGCTGGTATGCGCCAACCCCTCTGCTCCCAGCAACGCATTTATCAGGCTGGACTTGCCGACGTTGCTGCGACCGAAGAACGCGATTTCCGCCTCGGCCTCCGGCGGGAACTGGTCCGGCCTGGCTGCACTTATTATAAACCTAGCTTCCATTGATCAACCTAGCGTCGATAAACTTGGCGTCCATGGGGGTGGGTACGTCACGAAAGAACTTTGTAACCGCTCCCTCACGTTCGCGGCTCGGATACGGTTATCGAGCCGCAACCGTGAGGGAGCGGGCCCGGCTGCCGGCAATGTGATTCCCTACAGGGCCTTTAGTGGGTAACTTTCTCTTCCCGGGAACGCGCCACAATCTCGGCGGCGGTCTGCATCGCCGAGATCGGCGCCATATCGAGATCCCTCTCCAGCGCCAGCTTCAAGACCTCGTCCATTGAGCTGACAAAATGCAGCTTCATGTCGTTCCGGATGTTTTCCGGGATATCCTGAAGGTCCTTCTCATTGTCGGCCGGCAGAATCGCCACGCGAATGCCGTGGCGGTGCGCTGCCAGCAACTTTTCCTTCAGGCCACCGATGGGCAGCACCTTGCCGCGCACGGTGATCTCGCCGGTCATGGCCAGATCGGCGCGCACCGGAATGCTGGTCAGCGAGCTCATGATACTGGTGGCGATGGTAATGCCCGCCGATGGGCCGTCCTTGGGGATCGCGCCCTCGGGCACGTGCAAGTGAATATCCAGGTGCCGGTAGAAATCACGCGGTAATCCCAACGTATGCGCGCGGCTGCGCACGTAGCTCATCGCCGCCTGTGCCGATTCCTGCATTACGTCGCCCAATTTGCCCGTGAGTGTCAAACGTCCGCGGCCCTCCATGATGGCGGCTTCGGTGGTGAGAATGGATCCACCCATCTCGGTCCACGCCAAGCCCACCGTAGCACCCACTTCGTTCTTCTTCTCCTGCGGCTGCTCCCTAAACTTCTGAGGACCAAGCAGTTGGTTGACTTTTTCCGGCGTGATGGTCACTTTCGCGAACGTGCTTTGCTTGGTCGCGCGGCTCTTGGCCGCTTTGCCCTTGGCCGGTTCCGTGCCCTCCTTGGCGCTCTTGCCTTCGGTCTGAACTTCGGGCTTAGCTTCGGAGGCCGCCTGCGAGTTCACCACGGTGCGCGCGATTTTCCGGCAAACGTTGCCGATTTCGCGCTCCAGGTTGCGGACGCCGGCTTCGCGCGTATAGTGCCGCACCAATTCCTGCACGCCGCCGTCTTCGAACTGGACATGCGCTTCGGCCAAGCCGGTGCCTTTGGTTTGTTTCGGAATCAGAAACCGCTTGGCGATTTCCATTTTCTCGACCTCGGTGTACCCGGAAAGCCGGATCACTTCCATGCGGTCCTGCAGCGCCGGTGGAATGGTGTGCATCACGTTCGCCGTGGCGATGAAGAACACCTGGCTCAGATCATATTCCACGTCCAGGTAGTGATCGATGAACATGAAGTTCTGTTCCGGGTCCAGTACCTCGAGTAGCGCCGCCGACGGGTCCCCGCGGAAGTCGGTGGACATCTTGTCGATCTCATCCAGCATGAACACGGGGTTACGCACACCGGCCTTCTTCATCATCTGGATGATCTGGCCCGGCAGCGCTCCAATATACGTTCGCCGGTGGCCGCGCACTTCAGCCTCATCGCGCACGCCGCCCAGCGACAGGCGCACGAACTTGCGGCCGGTGGCCTTGGCGATCGACATGCCGAGCGAGGTCTTGCCGACGCCGGGAGGTCCGACGAAGCACAGAATGGACCCCTTGGGATCCTTCACCAGGCGCCGCACCGCCAGGAATTCCAGGATGCGTTCCTTGATCTTATCCAGGCCGTAGTGGTCGCTCTCAAGCACCGACTGCGCGAATGGCAGGTCGCGGATTTCCTTGGACTTTTTCTTCCACGGCACCGCCAGCAGCCAATCCAGGTAATTGCGCGAGACGGTGGATTCAGCCGACATCGGCGGCATCTGCTCCAGGCGATTGAGTTCCGCCAAGGCCTTGTCGTGCGCGTCCTTCGTCATTCCAGCGGCGTCGATCTTCTTCTTGAGCTCATCGAACTCGCTCTTCTCGCCGCGTCCCAGTTCCTTCTGGATGGCCTTGATTTTTTCGTTGAGGTAGTACTCTTTTTGGGCCTTCTCCATCTGGCGCTTCACGCGGCCCTGGATGGTGCGGTCCACGTTGAGCTTCTCGATTTCGATATCCAGCATCTCTGCGACACGCGTCAGGCGGTCCACGGGATCGAATATTT
>CAMAUG010000028.1 GCA_945861255.1 Candidatus Sulfopaludibacter sp. SbA3 | reverse complement strand
AGCGAGCCGCCAAGGAAGAAGCCTTCGCGCAACTAAAGGAAGGCACGGTGATGCGCGGCACGGTGCGTACGCTGACCGATTTCGGCGCGTTCGTCGACCTGGGCGGATTCGACGGGTTGTTGCACGTGGCGGAGATGAGTTGGTCGCGCAACGTAAAGCCCTCTGACGTGGTGAGTGCCGGACAGCAGATCGACGTCAAGATTCTGAAAATCAGTCCGGAAACGCACAAAATCTCGCTGGGGATGAAGCAGTTGCAGGCCGACCCGTGGAGCGTGGTAGCGGAAAAATACACGCCCGGCGCGCGCGTGCATGGCAAGGTTTCGCGCGTCGCCGACTTCGGCGCGTTCGTGGAATTGGAGCCGGGTATTGAAGGACTGATCCACGTCTCGGAAATGTCGTGGACCAAAAAGAACGTCCGGCCGGTGGATGTAGTGAAGCCGGGCGAGACGGTGGAAGTGGTGATCCTGGGCGTGAAGAGCGGCGAGAAACGCATCGCGCTGGGATTGAAGCAGGCGCTGGGCGATCCGTGGGAAGAAGCGCTGCAGAAGTATCCGCTGGGCGCGACGGTGGAAGCGCCGGTGACCAGCTTGGCCAAGTTCGGCGCGTTCGTCGACCTGGGCAACGGTATTGAAGGCATGATTCACATCGGCGATATCAGTAACGATAAGCGCCTGAATCACCCGAATGAAGCACTGAAGCAGGGCGAAGTGGTGAAGGCCGTGGTGCTCGAAGCCGACAAAGACCGCCGCCGCTTGCGCCTGGGCATCAAGCAGCTGATCCCCACCAGCATAGACGAATACATCGCCGAGCGTAAACCCGGCGACACGGTTTCAGGACGCGTGGTCGACGTCTCCGCCAACCGTGTCCGCGTGGAGTTGGGCGAAGGTGTCAACGCGACGTGCAAGCTCCCGCAGCAGAGCGCCGCCGAGGCTTCGGCAAGCTCAGCGAAAGCCGATGTTTCCGCGCTCTCCGCCATGCTGGCCAGCAAATGGAAATCGGGCGGCGGCCAGGACGGCGGCGCAACTTCGGAAGCCCTCCGCGCCGGGCAGGTTCGTACTTTCAAGATCGTCAGCCTGGACCCCGCTCAGAAACGCATCGAGCTGGAACTGGCGTAGGGTAAACCCAGATCCATAGACGCAGCCCGGTTTCGGGCGTTTTCACATAAGCGGTACAATTGTGGGCGATGGATTTTGACGACTACAAGGTCGTGCTGTACCGAAACCAACCGGACGGTTGGGTTGCGGAAATCCCTGCAATTCAAGGATGCCACGCGCTCATGGCCACGCGTGAAGAGGCCCTGAATGAACTCGCAGCGGTGTTTCGGTTAATTTCGGAAGAGTACCAGGAGCGTAACGAATCCTTGCCTGCCGACTCAACCGAGATCGTGCATGCCTAGCGCCCGGGCCGATGAATTCCGCCGCGCTGCGGCAAGACTTGGTTTCGTAAGGGCGCGCCAGACTGGAAGTCACGAACGGTGGCGGCATCCAGATGGGCGTGCTACTACCATCCCTATCCATGGCGCGCGGCAAATCGGGCCACCGCTCTTCTACCAACTCCTACGCCAACTTGGAATTGACGAGGGAAAATTCAATCAGCTTCGGTAGGCGCTTGAATCGGTAGAGCCGCGCCGCGCCGGTGCGCACCTTCAAGATCGTGAGCCTGGACCCTGCTCAGAAACGCATCGATCTGGAACTGGCGTAAGCTACTTCTTGGCGAATTTCCTGATATCGCCGAGGAAATCCGCACCGTAGACGTTGCCCTCGGAATCCGTTGTGACGCCCTCCGCCATGCTGGAACCACTTGCATAGGGGTACCGACAAGGATCCGGAATGAAGCTCTTGACCGAGCCGTCCCTGGCGCTCCCGATTCTGATGCCGCGCTGGGCGCCCAGGTTATAGCCATACCCGGTCTGTGCTAGTCCGAACTGCCCCGTGTTAGTCCGGGCATCCCTCGATTCCGAATCGGCCACATAAATCACGTCGTTCTTGTCGATGTACATGCCGCTGGGCCGGCCAAACTGGAACCACTGCGCGATGAACTTGCCGTTTTGGTCGAAGATCTGTAGCCGATTATTCTGGCGGTCTCCGACGAACAGCCTGCCTCGAGAGTCGAACGCGAGAGTGTGAACTACATCGAATTCACCCGGGCCCATGCCTTTTTTGCCCCATGCCGCAAGGAACTTCCCGTTCTTATCGAACTTCACGATGCGCGCGTTGCCGGTGGCCAGGCCGCCGCCCGTGTGGCCGTCGCCTACGAAAATGTCGCCATTGGGCGCGACGGCGACATCGGTCGGCGCGTCGAACTCGTCATTGCCCGACCCGGCGACCCCTTTCTTGCCAAGCGTCAACAAGACCTTCCCGTCCTGATTGAGCTTGAAGACCTGGTGGCCTCCATTGTCGGCCAGCCACAGGTTTCCGTCTTTGTCCACCGATAATTTGTGGGGGCTGACGAACATCCCCGCGCCAAACGTCTTGAGCATCTTGCCGGAAGCATCGAATTGAAAGACAGGGTTAACGCCTGCGTTCGCTCCACCGCAGGTTGTGCCGCCGGCTCCGGAAGCTCCGCATCGGTCGACTGCCCAGAGCTTGCCGTCCGGAGCGGTCGTGATGCTCGCGGTCGATCCCCAACGCCGTCCCTCCGGCAACTGTCCCCAGCTCATGCCGGGGCGATACGGATTGGGGAGGTCATTGCGCGCGCCGAGCAGCGACATTGGTGGCAACTTAACCGGATATTGGTCGGGCGGAAACTGAGGAAGCCCTCGTCCGGAGCCAGTCTGACCCGCCGCCGGCACACCGCAGGACTGGGCAAGCGGCCCAGGAGATCCTTCGGCGTTCAGCAGGTTTGCGCTCAGCACAAGCGCTCCAATCGCAATCACGGTGAGTGCAACGGTGTTGAGACGGTTCACATGGGACATTGCTGCGTCCTCCATTCTGGCTTCTTCGCCGCCAACAATTGTACATCCAAACGGTTGGGTCCAGCCGACTCCACTAGAAAAAAGACAGCAGGACGCTAATCCCTGCGGCACGAAGGCGGCATATCCTAGCGCAACCAACCTGCGCGGCTAGAGATGCCCTTCACAAGAACATCATACTGTGGCGCTAGTTGTTCGAACTCGTTCGCTATTTAGACTTCTCGGGTAATGCGTATACAAAGTAGCCTCTGTCCGGACTCGCGTCGCTTTCCAGGTTGCCCGGAGGACGTGGTCCGGCTGCTGAGACAACCAGATACTGCCGGCCGTTCGCCTCGTACATCGCGGGGATCCCTTGCGATACCGCGGGCAGCGTCGCTGTCCACAACACATTTCCATTATCCTGATCAAACGCGCGCACCTTACTGTCGCCGCCGGCGATGAAGATCAGGCCCGCGGAAGTTACAACCATGCCATGTTTTTGACCGGCGTTATATAGGCCCGTGTCTTTGCCGCCCTTGGCGACCGTCGGCGCGTCGTCACCGTGAGGCACTTTCCATGCAATGGTCCCCTTATTAAGGTCATACGCTACCAGCCACGACCAAGGCGGGCTCATGAAATTCGGGTGGTCATGCCCATATCCTGAGTAGTAACGGGCGGCGGGCGCCGCGACTCCCTCCGGGTACGGCGGACCGATCATGCCACCATATCGCGCCGGAACCAGGTCCCCATCAGGTGCCCCGCCCGAGGCGACTACTGGTCCCCCAAGTGGTGCGGCCGCGCGCGGCTGAGATGGGCCATCTAGCGTGGATAGCAAGCCAAACAACGTGTTCAGCGAATTGCCCGCCAGATTTGGGAAGGAAGGCATCTCGCCCCTCCCGTTGACCACCACCTGCGCGAAATCTTCCCGCTTGAATCGCTTCGTGATTCCCAGAAGTGAAGGCGCCGCCGCGGAACCGGCCCGATCCGCACCATGACAACCCTGGCAATTCTGCGCATATAACGCCGGACCCTCAGCCGGAATGCCCGGGAATGCCACGGGTTCGGGATACAGCTTGTAGATAGACACCGTGTCTTGCGCGGAAATAAAGACCAGGCCCTTTTTCGGATTCGCGGCGGTGGTGCCCCAGTTCGATCCGCCGTTAGAGGACGGCGTTGCGAACAATTCATATTGAGTGGACGGTGGAGTGAACAGCTCCGTCTTGCCGCTTAACAGTCTGTCCTTCCAGTGGGCTTGTTCCTCCGGCGTCATGAAGGGATTGATGTCGTTTACAGTCATTCTCTGCCGGCTGAAAGGAGGAGGCGCGGTTGGAAAGGGTTGTGTGGGCGAGGCCTGCTCTCCCGGCATGTTACTGCCTGGAGTGGGCCGCTCCTCGATCGGCCACAGTGGCTGGCCCGTTACGCGGTCGAATACGTACAAGAATCCCTGTTTGCTGGCCTGGGCGACTACATCCACCATCTTCCCGTTGTGGCGGACGGTTACCAACTGAGGGGCTGACGTTGCATCCCAATCCCACAGATCGTGATGGATCAACTGGAAATGCCACAGTCGTTTCCCGGTCCGGGCATCCAGCGCCAGAAGGCAGTTGCCGAACAGGTTGTTGCCCTGCCGATCGGCGCCGTAAAAGTCATACGTTGGCGATCCAGTAGGGAAGTACGCGATACCGCGCTTTTCATCAATGGCGATTTCGCCCCATGTGTTGGCGCCTCCGGAATACTTCCATGCATCCTTCGGCCAGGTTTCGTAACCGAATTCGCCCGGGTGTGGAATGGTGTGGAAGGTCCACACATTCTTGCCCGTGACTACGTCAAAAGCTCGCAGGTCCCCAGGTGCGGCGGCGTAGAATTCACCTGTCACCGATCCCAGGATGAGCAGGTTTTCAAAGATGCGTCCAGGGTTGTTCGATTGAATGCGATTAATCGCGGCAGGATCGCGGCCAAGGCCCTCCTTCAAACTCACCAGGCCATTCTTCCCGAAACTCAAGACAGACTTCCCCGTGCGGGCATCGATCTCTTGAAGGTAATGATTCATCTGGAAGATTAGGCGCCGATCTTTGCGGTCTTTGCTCTCCCAGTAGTTGATGCCATAGGGCGCGATGCCGCGCAAATTCTCGTGAACCCAGACTTCTTTGCCGGTCGTCGCATCCAGAGCAACCAGCGAGTAGTTCCTGGCCAGCACATACATCATGTTGTCGACAATGATCGGGTTAAATGCGTAGTTGATACCATCGCGAACCGGGTAAGTCCACGCTGTCTGAAGTTGGCTCACGTTGGACTTGCTGATCTGATTCAGCTCGACGTATTTAGAGGAATCGGGACCACCACCGTTGTCCTTCCAGGTCTTGTAATCGCGCTCAGCGGCGGAATACTGGACCGAGAGCATCAGCAGAACAGGGGTAAAGACGACAGTCTTGAGGAGGTTCACAGAAACGATGTTAACGGTGGCACGGAGTAGTGTCAAATGGAAGCCCGGGACGCATGGAGGATGGGTTCGCTGTCATATCCCCTTGATTTTGAACGGCGGCAATCCGCCCGTTACCTTTCTCCCGTCCCACCGTCCATATGTGTGGTGCATCCGCTTACGGAAACCGCGACGCCGGAGAGTGCGTACCGGACAAGCATGGATGCGGCTGACGAAACGGCGCTCATCCGGGCCGCGCAGGCCGGCGATCGCGGCGCTTTTGAACAGCTCATCCGCGCGCACGACCAGTACGACGGCACGCGGGTGGAGGGTGTCGAGCAATTGACGCGCGTGGTGCGCGAAACACCCGTGGGCCGCGGCGCGAAGATTGAGATCTACCGCAACGGCGCCGCGCAAACGCTCACCGCCAACATCGCCGCGAACGCGGCTGGACGCTATTTCCCGGATAGCTTCAACTTCAACATGCCGGATATTCCCCGCATCATTCAGGGAATGCGCAGCCCTTTATTGGGCATTGAAGCCGAGACGATCGAGGGGCAGCTGGCGCAGTATTTCGGCGTCAGCGAAGGCGCGCTGGTGCGCTCCGTGGCGAAGGATTCCAGCGCCGAAAAGGCCGGCATCCGCGCGGGAGATGTCATTTTGAAAGTGGACGATAGCAAAGTATCGACGCCGGGCGAGATAACGCGGCGCCTACGTCCGTTCACAGGCCGGAGCGCCAGCGTCACGTTGATGCGCGAAAAGCGGGAAATGACCGTGACGGTGAATCTGGAAGCGTCCAGCGGATCCGGGCCGCTAGGCCGCGCGCACCGGATTGATTTCCTGTATCCGGACGAGTAGTTCGATCGCGGCGCGCGGAACACCCAGCGCCGCCGCCACGTGTCCGACGTCTTCGCCCCGCCGCAGCAGCCGTAGCGCCTGCGTGCGCCGGTGAAAATTGAATGAGGCGCCTGGTGCGTGTGCCGGGATGGAGTCTGGCGGCGCGTCTGCCTGGCGCGTCTCGGCAGCCTCTACGCGGGCTTCGAGTTCCTTTATTCTCCTGCCGTGCTTGTGCGCCGCCACGTGGCCTTCGCGCTTGAGTGTAAGGAACAGACCCAACGAGGCGGCCAGCCCCAGCGCAAGCAGGGCGTACTGGATGAGTGTGTCGATCATTGGGTCTATCATGATGATGTTTCCGATTTCCCCCTGATTTTCGAAGGCTAGGCCCCGCTCTAATTCAGGGTCCGCAACCGCTCCTGCCGGCTGACCACCTGCTGAATCCGGACGCCGAAGTTGCCCTCCACCACTACCACTTCCCCGCGTGCGATCACGCAGTTGTTCACGATCACTTCCACCGGCTCGGTGATGGAGCGGTTCAATTCCACGATGGAACCGGTCGTCAGTTTAAGCACATCCTTCAATGCCACCTGCGCCCGTCCAAACGACACGCTGACGGGCAACTCAACGTCCAGCAGCAGGTCAAACGTCCGCGCGGGTGAATTCGCGGCCGCAGCTAGCGCTAATTCTGCGGCGGGAGGCGCAATCATCGCAGCGGCAGCTACGCCAAACGCCTCGATCAATTCCTTTTCAAATCCCACGGCGATGTCCGCCACGCCCCCCGCGAGCCCGGTCCGCATGAGCACCCAGTGGCACTGGCCCACGCTAGAAGCCTGCGCTTCCAGCCCGCCGCTGGCCGTGATTTCCCGTTCAAGACGCCCGGTGATGGATTGTGCGAGGGTCGACAACGCCTGCACAATGGTTTCCAGATACGTCGAACGGATGGTGGGCGCATCTCCGTCGTCAATGCCCGCCGCACGTAGGATTTCATTGCCGGCCGCTCTCCAATCCGCCTCGGCCGCGAACATCCACACCGCGCCCGCGATCCCTGAGAACGGCTGACGCCAGTACAGGCCCTCTTTGCCGGGTGGCTCGGCGAGCGGCCGCGTCTCCACGGCGGGCCGCTGTCCGGCCATCGCCTCAAAGACGCTGGCCAAGCTCCCCGAGAGCTCCGCAATCAGCCACTCTTGTATTTCCGTTTGCGGCACCGTTTAGACTCCGCGCGGTCCGGGCCAGCGTTTCTCCATGTATACCCGAAGGCGCAGGATGGCCTGGGATTTCAATTGTGAAATGCGTGATTCGTGCAGCCGCATGATCTTTGAAATTTCGCGCAGTGTCAATTCTTCGTGATAGTAGAAGCTGAGCACCGTCTTCTCGGCGTCCGGCATATTCGAAATCGCCTCCGCCAGAAGCTTCTTCAGCTCACTCTGCTCCAACAGACGGAAAGGACCGGCCTCTTTGTCGTCGGCGATATATTGCAGCAAGTCCCGATTCTCGGGATCGGGAGAGGCGTTCTCCAGGCTGCCCAGGTTCAGGCCGCGAATCTCGACGAGCCATTCATGGTACTCCTCGATGCTCAGTCCAAGCTGTTGTGCGATCTCTTCCTCGCTGGGCGTTCGATGGAGACGCTGTTCCACCACGGAGATTGCCGCTTCGATCTGCTTCGACCGTCTCCGCTGCTGGCGGGGAGCCCAATCCAGGCCGCGCAGGCTATCCAAGATCGCGCCGCGGATCTTGTATTCCGCGTATGTTTTCAGCTTGACGTTGTGCGCGGCGTCGAAGCGGTCGATGGCGGCTATCAAACCTACGATGCCGGTGGATACCAGGTCGTCCAAGCTGACGCTTTCCGGCAGCCGCTCATGAATTCGCCGCGCAATCAACCGCACTTGCGGAAGATGGTCGAGGATCAGTTTTTCACGCTCGTCGTCGGCCAGCGCGGCCGCGGCCTGCGCGGCATACGGATTCGTTGGCCTTTCCATCGTCGCAGTCTCTCTTTGTGCCGCTGGTTTCATGCCGCCGCCCCCTTGCGCCATGCTTCAGTCGATCCGCCGTTTGCCCGGTTCGCGTTGACCAAAAGTGCCTCCTCAATGCGTTTCAATGTGGCTGGTTCCAGATCCTGGGGAATGTTTTGCCCGGTAGTGAGAAAGGAAACCGGAAGCCGCCGCCGCGCGGTCTCACTTGCGATCGCGCCCAGCGATTCCGTTTCGTCGATGCGCGTCCAGATCAGTTTGCCGGGCCGGAACACGTCGAAACGCTCGCAGATGCATGCCGCGTCCTGGCGCTTCATGGAAGCAGGAATCACAAGATGCGTGTCTATTTCGGGGTGCGTTGCCAGGATGCGCGCGAGCTCCACGGCATCGTTCATCTCGGCCTCCGCCAAGCCGGGCGTGTCGATGAGGATGAGTTCCTTACCGGACAATTCTTCGAGCGCTTGCAACAGAGTGTTTGCCGTTTCCACAATGCCGCAGCCGATGCCCAGTATCGCGGCCAGCGTTCGCAGTTGGTCCGCCGCCGCGATGCGATGAACGTCGGTCGAGAGAATCCAAGCCGGCTTGCGCGTGGACAGTCCGTAACGCGCGGCGAGTTTGACGAGTGTCGTGGTTTTCCCCGCCCCCGGCGGCCCAATGAGTGCCACCACGCGCCGGGGAGCGCCGTGCTTGCCCAGCGACGCATCGACGCTCAGCAAGTCCTCGAGCTTCGCTCCTTGCGCCAGTGACCAAGCGAGCGTGGGGTCGAGATCCGCGTCCAGCCAACGCGCCGCCGCACTTGTGCCGGATGATCCCCATCGCACCGGCGTGCCGCTCTCCGTTCCCCTATCCGTGGCCCATGCAGCGGCCGCCTGCGCTACGCCCCCCTGAGGTGCGCGCGCGCCCGCGGCCGGCGCGTCCGGTTGCCGCGCGCTTCCGTTCGCCGCGCCCGGACCGGCGTTCCCGCGCATTGCCGCACCCAGCGACTGCGTCAGCCGCTCCATCTCACGCTTGAGCAATGCCACTTCCCGGCCCAGTCGAGCCGCTTCCGCATCGCCGCCGGCCGGTGCCGCTGCTATTTCGGCGGGTGGAATACCGAAGACTACCTCCAGCGCGCCCAGCGAACGTGTTTCTGCGGTGGCCGGGCGCGCGTGGATCAACAACGCGTCTTCTCCCAGCTCCTTGCGCGCCAGCTCCATGGCCGCCTCGACGGTTCCCGAAAAGTAACTCTTCAGTTTCATTGAATCTGTCCTAGGGAGATCACACGCACCCCGGCGGGAACCTCGTTATGAGAAAGCACGGCGAGATTGGGGAGATCGGCCTCCGTGATCTGCCGGACGAAATAGCGCGCCGATGAGCTGGTCATGATTGCCGCGCCAGGTCCCGCGGCACCCGCGGCACCCGCGGCGCTCGCGCCGGCGGCCTGCACGATCCGGCCCAGAATTTCGCGGACGCGTTGCGGCGGCAAGTTCAGGTGGCTGGCGTGTTCGCCGTATTCGATGGCGCTCTCAATGGCCTGCTCCATGGCGGGATCGAGGAAGAATACCGGCAAGTCCCCAGCTGAATTCTGATGCGGCTTCACCACCATGCGGCGGATCGCCTGACGCACGTATTCGGTAAGAAGAATCGGGTTCTTGGTCATGACCGCGGCTTCTCCCAGCGCTTCAAAGATGGTGACGCCATCGCGAAGAGACACTCGCTCCCGTAACAAGTTCTGCAACACTTTCTGCACGGTGGCCAGAGAGAGCGTCTTCGGCACCAGATCTTCAATCACCCGGGGGTTGTCGATGGCCACGCGATCTAGAATGTTCTTGGTGTCCTGACGGGAGAGCAGTTCATGCGCATGGCGGCGGATGAGTTCGCCCAAATGCGTCCCCAGCACGCTCACCGGGTCCACCACCGTGTAGCCCTTTGCGCGCGCTTGCTCCGCCAACGCCGGCGCGATCCATACGGCTGGAATGCCGAAGGCCGGTTCGTCAGCCGGTACCCCTTCGAGCGCCGGTGCACTGGAAGAATCCATCGGCGTTGTGGCGGGCGCCGCGCCTGCTTGCAATGCCTTCGCCGGCGCAAGCAGCGGAGGGTTCAGCGGCGCAGACGGAGCGGCGCCTCGCGCTCCGGCGTGAATCGCTAGTTCACAGTTGGGCAGCATCTCAAAGCGCGCGATTTCCGCGCCCTTCAGCAGTACCGCATACTCCCCGGCCTTCAGTTGCAGATTGTCGGTGACCCTGACGGGTGGGATCATGTAGCCCAAATCCACCGCGATCTGCTTGCGAATACCCGCGATCCGCCGTAGCAGCGGAGAGTTCTGCGCGCCATCCACCAGCTTGACCAGGCCCAGTCCAACTTCGACCGCCAGCGGTTCCACTTTGAGAACCGTTTCGAGATTCTCCTTGGCGGGCGTAGCCGCAGCTAGCGCCGTGGCGGCAGCCCCGGAAACCGCGCCATTTCTGATCCGCCAGCCGGCATATCCGACCCCCGATCCCAGCAGCAGGAACGGAATGGTGGGGAGTCCGGGAAACGCCGACATGGCCAGCAACACGCCTCCCGATAGCATCAACGGCTGCGGATTGGTGAACAATTGGCGGCGCATTTCCGAGCCCAACTGGTTTTCAGACGTGGCGCGCGTGACAATCAAGCCGCCGGAAACCGAGATCATCAGCGCGGGAATCACGGTCACCAGACCATCGCCGATGGTGAGCACCGTGTAGGTGGCCAGCGCGCGCTGCAGATCCATGCCGTGCTGGAATACGCCGATCAGGAATCCCGCGATGATGTTGATGGCCGTGATCAGGATGCTGGCCACCGCGTCGCGCTGCGTGAAACGCGAAGCTCCATCCATGGCGCCATAAAATTCTGCTTCCGCGGCAAGCTGCTTGCGCCGCATGCGGGCTTCACCTTCGTCGATCAAGCCGGAGTTCAAGTCGGCGTCGATCGACATCTGCTTGCCCGGCAATGCGTCCAACGTGAACCGCGCGGTGACTTCCGAGATGCGCACGGCGCCATGGTTGATGACCACGTACTGGATGGCGATCAGCACTAGAAAGATCACCACGCCGACGATGTAGTTTCCTCCGACGACGAAGTTTCCGAACGCTTCAATCACTTGTCCCGCGGCACGCGTCCCGGAATTGCCTTGGATCAGGATGAGCCGCGACGAGGAGATATTGAGCGCCAGCCGGAACAGTGTCAGCAACAGCAGAGCCGTGGGAAACACGTTGAACTCCACCGGTTTCGTGATGTACATCGACACCAGCAGCACGATCACGGATATGGTGATGTTCGCGCTGATCAGGATGTCCAGCAGGAACGGCGGCAGCGGCGCGATCATCGCCATCACGATTCCGAGCACCGCCAGCGGAACGCTCATCTGCGCCCAGTCCCCCGTGGCCGCGCCCGCCGTCGACGTCTTCCCGCTTCCCGCCGGGCGCGCCTTTACAGCGACAGGCTTCGCGAGCGACAGACCCGGCTGCGGGGCCGCGCCGGAAACCGGAATGGGAACAATGGGTGAAGAAACCGCCATCCTGCATCGGAGAGAGCAAGTGGCACGCCGACCCCGACGGGAAGCGGCTCGGATCATTCCGGCGTGGGAGCGATTGGGCTACGGAGCTCGCCCTCGCAGCACATGTGTACGTCACGAGTGCCGTCACCGGTCATTCAACAAACGCCCGGCAGGCGGCCATTCATCAAACGCCCGGCAAGCGCCCATTCATCAAGCGATAGATATATGCCAGAATCTCCGCCACGGCGCGGTACAGCGTGGCAGGGATTTCCTGGCCCACCTCCGCCGATTTATACAGCGCCTGCGCCAGCGGTGGATTCTCGACGATGGGCACCTGGTGTTCAATGGCCTTCTGGCGAATGCGCAGTGCCAGATAATTTTTGCCCTTGGCCACCACCTTCGGCGCGGCGCCGCCCTCCAGCGAATAACGGATGGCCACGGCGTAGTGCGTCGGGTTGACGATAACGGCGGTGGCCTTGGGGACTTCCTTCATCATCTGGCGCCGCAGCAGATCGCGCTGCAAGCGGCGGATGCGCATCTTGATCTGCGGGTTACCTTGTTGTTCCTTAGCCTCTTCGCGGACTTCATGCTTGGTCATGCGCAGTTGCCGGTGGTAGCGGCGGCGCTGCCACAGCAGGTCAATCACACCCACGATCAGGAATAAACCAGCGGCGCGCCACAGCAACGTCTTGAGCGAGGCCGTAATGCGCAGCAATCCAACTTGCGGGCTCATCCAGGGAAGAGCGAGAAAGTGATCCAGGTTTTCGCGCGCCTCGTAGTAGACCACCAAAGTCACCACCGGCAACAGCACCAGCGCCTGTAACATCACCGGGACGTTTTGGGCCGGCAGATTCTTCAAGCGCGGGAAGGGGTTCAAGCGCTCGACGTTGGGAATCAATTTCTTCGCCGCCAAGCCGAAGCCCGTGGTGGCAAGCTGAACAAACACCACCACTAACACCAGCGCCGCCCCCCCCACCAGCAGCGGAACGATCTCCGGCAGGATGGCCGCGCGCACCAACGCCACCAGCGCCGCCGGCGTGAGAGAGCCGGAGGAAGTCAGGTTTCCGAACGCGTACCGCAGCATTCCGCGCGTGGCTCGCAGCGTTCCATCGAACCACTCCGCGCTGAACGCCACCACCAGTGCAACGAAAACCAGTAATTGAACCGAGGAAACAAATTCCTTGCTGGCCGGGAAATTCCCTTCTTTGTGCGCCTTCTCCAGGCGCCGTTGGGTGGGTTGCTCGGTGCGCTGTTCCGCCATCGGGGCCGCCCCGCTACCTTCCCAACCCGTGCCACAGCACGCCGAGTGTCCGCTCAGCGGAGGATTCGAAAAGCCGCGCCAGAGTGGGCGCGAGCGCGATCAGCACGGCCAGCGCCGCCAGCATCTTCACCGGAAACGCCAACGACAGCAGTTGCAGTTGCTGTTGCATGCGCCCCAATAGAGCCAATGCCAGATCGATCAGCAGCAGCATGGCAATCACCGGCATCGCCATGCGTAGCGCCAGCGAGAACATGACCGAGCCGAGTCTGACGATGCCTTCCGCGCTGGCCGCGGCAGGTGCCCACGACCCCGGAGGGAACGCTTCGAAGCTGGCGGCCAATATCCGGAACAATTCGCGGTCGATGCCGAGCGTGAATAACAGGAGACCGGTCATCAGCATCGCGATCACCTGCAAGACGCCCGCGTCGGCCTGACTGGTGGGGTCGATGGTGGTGGCGTAACCATAGCCGGCCTGCAATCCGAGGATTTGCATGGCGAGTTGAAACGCCTCCGTCAACAGTCCGATGGCCACGCCGGCCGCGAGTCCGAATCCAGCCTCGGCAAAGACCCACGCGACCAGGGTTGTCATGGAGACCGGCGTATTTGGTAGCGACGGCCAAACTGGTAGCAAGGAGAACGTTAAGACCAGCGCAAGCATCATGCGCAAGGTGTCGGGGGCGTTACGAAATCCGGGGAACGGCAGAAATGCAACCAGCCCCGCGGTACGCGCCAGCACCAATAGAAATGCGTACAAGGTGCTGAGTGGAAGTCCAAGTGTCATAGGCGGCCGGTTTGCGGAAATTCGGTTCGAGGAGATGTGGACAGGCCATAAATCTTCGCCGCCGCTAGTGCGCGAACCGCCCCAGATCCCCAAACAGCGACGTCGTGTAATCCATGATCTTCACCAGCATCCACGGCATGGCCAGAATCATCGCACCGAGAAACGCCGCTAGGCGTGGCACGGAGCTAAAGCTGGAATCCTGAATCGACGTCAGGATCTGCGCCAAACTGATCGCGATACCAATCACGAAACCTACCGCGAGTACCGGCAAGCTGAGCCAAAAGGCAGTCAGAAAGAGTTGCCGGATCAGGTCCACCGCCGCCGCAGTCGTCATGCGCTGCTCCTTTTCGCGTTCAATAGAAACTCTTCACCAGGGATCCCACCACCAGGTTCCATCCATCCACCAGCACGAACAGCAGAATCTTGAACGGCGCGGATACCATCACCGGTGGAAGCTGCACCATGCCGACCGAAAGAGTCACGGAAGCCACCACCAGATCGATCACCAGGAACGGAAGAAACAGCACCGCTCCAATCTGGAATGCAACTTTGAGCTCGCTGAGCACGTACGCGGGAACCAGGGCGCTCAATGGAACGTCGGAGGGCGTGGCGGGCGGCGGCGCCTTGGAAATCTGCAAAAAGAGTTGGATGTCTTTTTCCCGCGCGAAGCGCAGCAGGAATCCGCGAATAGGCCCCGACGCCCGGTCCCAGGCCTGCGCGGCGGTGAGCTGCCCGGCTTCCAAGGGAACCCAGCTCTGCTCGTATACCTGCGTGGCCACAGGCTGAATGATGATCAAGGAAAGAAACAGCGATAGGCCCACCAAGACCTGATTAGATGGCGCGGTCTGTGTCCCCAGCGCTTGCCGCAGGAAATGCAGCACCACGGTAAGCCGCAGGAAGGGCGTCACCGACATGAAAATCGCCGGCAGCAGCGTGAGCAGCGTCAACAGAATGACGATCTGCAACGGCACGCTCACCTGCGCGCCGGTCTTGTCTTGCACCAGCGTAATGCCGAGCAGTGAATCCGCCGGGGCCGCGCCCAGCGAAGCGGTGTAGAACAGAAACAGCGCGCCGCGCACGGTTGGAGTCAACCGCACGATGGTCCTATGTCTGAAATCGCGCGGTCCTCTATTACGGTGCAACCGTGGGGATGCGTGGCCACAAGAAGCTCCCGCCCACCGGCCCGCACGCGGTGCAGCGTATGCTGCGGCGTCAGCGTCAGCCGCTCCAGCGATTCGATGGATTTCACGGCGCCCTGGCGCGCCCACACACGCGGCAGCCCTCTGCGCATCAACCACAGAACCGCCCCGAGCAGAACCAGGACAAACGCCACCGGCCAAATTTGCTGCAATCCTTCCAATACTTCCCCCTCCCGTGCGCTACGGCCGCGCATTCCGGCCGGCACGTCTACCGCGCCCCCGCGGCCACGCCCTCCGGCCCGCAAGCCGGCCGCGCCCCTGCGGCGCGAAGCCGTCAATCTTCCTCATTGACATCGGTGATGCGCACCCCCACCGTTTCTTCGATAATCACGATCTCGCCCGATCCGATAAACGCGCCGCCGGCCAGGATGACGACGTTTTCTCCGGCCGAGCGCGTCAACTTGACGACGCTGCCCGCCTCCAGCTCCAGTATTTCCCGCGCCGTTATCATTCTGCGGTCCAGCTCCACTTCCAGATAAAGCGGGATGTCGGCCAACAGCGCGGTTTCTTCCCCGATTGTCATAGACTACTGCTTCAAATTGATGGTCTCCTGGCTCAATTGATCCACCGTCTTGATCACGTGCGTGTTCGCCTGATAGGCACGCTGAAAAACGATCAGGCTGGTGAACTCCCGCGCGATATCCACGGTGGAGGACTCGGTCGACCCTCCCATCACATCCCCGCGACCGCCCGTGCCGGGAAGCCCGATGGCAGGCAGCGCGGTGCGCGCGCTCAACTGATAGTTGCTGTTTCCCGACGCGATCAGCGACTCCGGATTACGGACGGTAGCCAGCGCCAATTGCCCCACCACCGTCTGCTGTCCATTCGAATACTTCGCGACAATCTGGCCGGCATTGGCCAGGCCGACGCTGATCAGGTTCGCCGCGGACTGTCCGTTCTGCGCGATCGCCGACGTAGCCGAGTTCTGCGCGAACTGCGTAAAGCGCGGCGTCCCCTTGTCGAAGAAATTCCAGGCGATGGCCAAGTCCGACGCGCCGCTCAACAGTCCGGTTCCAGCGATGACCGGCGGCGGGTCGGTCGCCAAGGGGCTGCTCAAGCGCCCGTTCGAATCGAACACCAACGTTCCCGTCACGGGCACCGGCGCGGCGGCGACGTCGCCCGCGGGCACGGCCGCCGAGTAATCCCACTCATTGGCCGTGGCGGACTTGGTGAACGAGAATGTGATGATGTGCGGCACGCCCAGCGAGTCGTACACTTCGAGCGACGTCGAAAAACTGGCCGGAGGCACAGCCGCCGCGTCCAGATTCAAATCCACCGATACGCCCGTGGTTGCCCGCGGAGGCGCCAACGATCCCACCGGAACCGTGATCGGACCGATGGGTGCGTTGGTGTCCATCACACCGTTGGAGATGGTCCAACCTTGCAGTTCTTCGTCGGTGGCAGTGGTTAGATTGCCGTCGCCATTCACCTGAAAATTTCCGCCGCGGGTGTATTGCGTGGCGCCTTGCGCGGTCCGGATCACGAAAAAGCCGTCGCCTTGGATCGCCGCGTCGAGCGGTGCCCCCGAGGTCTGAATCGCGCCCTGCGTGAAACGGCGCAACGTGATCGGCGTGCCGACGCCGAAGCCGACCTGCGTCGACCCCAGGCCCGCGCCGATCGACTGCGTGACCAGATCGTGAAACGATACGGTGCTCGCTTTAAATCCAGGCGTGTTCAAGTTTGCCAGATTGTTCCCTACCACGTCGATGGCGGTGGCATCGGCGGACAGGGCTGAAAGGGCAGTGGAAAATGAAGTAAACATGTTTGTCCTCCTTGTGGACGGCTATTTCGCGGGCGTTGAATTCGTGGCCGGCGCGGAACCGGTGCTTGCGCCCGACGCTTGTCCGGCGCCACTGGCGAGTGCGGCGGGAGAAGCCGTTTGCGTGTCGGGTTGCGGAAGCGCCTGAGTAACGGGGATCGCTTCTTCCAGCAACTTGCGGATGGCCTCCAGATCCGCCGTCGCCCGGGTCTGCTGCTCCAGCGTCACGAATTGAGCCAACTGCGTGACGAATGCCGTTCCATCGGCCGGGTTGTCGGGGTTTTGATTCTTCAATTGAGCCACCAACAACTGCAGGAACACTGCCTGGTTCGCGAGAGAATTCTTGGGAGCGGCCACCGGTGGTGCATCTTTGGCTCTACCGGCCGCCGCCAATGCGGCCGCGGCATCATTGCTGAGGTTGACAGGTGAAGTTGCCATGGTTCGTTTAATCCTCCATTTGTTCCAACCAGGTTTCAAAGAGGCGTTCGCGCTCGCGCTGCCCTGAACCTCCTTGAAAATGGTCTTGGCCGTGGCGTTGCGCCTGGCCATGCCCGTGACCCGCGCCGCGCGAGTCGCGCTGGCCCGCGCCGGACTGCGATTCGTTTTCCATGCCGGCGGCTCGCGCGGCCGGTGTAATGAGCGCGGCGTCAAAACCCGCGCGGTCCAGTGCTTGCGCCAACTCCGGCAGTTCCCGCCGCAAGGAATCCTGCAACGCCGGATCCGGCGTCCGCACCGCGACTTGAAGCTCGCCCATGCGCTGACGCACGCGCACATCCACCAAAGACGAATCCGGCGCAGTGACCCGCAACGTGAGGCCATTCTGAATGGTTCCCTTCCGAGGTGCTTCGGCGGAGGCAGCGGAAAAGGGTTCTTCCGTTCGCGGCGGCTCACCGGAATCCTGCGTGGTGCGGGGACTCGCATGCGGTCCTGGAACCTTGGATTCGGCTTCGGTCCCTATCCAGGGAATGGACCCTTGCGGCGCGGGCGTGCTTTCGGTGGAGGCTTCCGCGCCAACTTCGCTAGCGTTTTCCGGTGCTTGGTGGCGGCGACCGCTGTTGCTTGCCGTTGAAAGTGTGTTTATCGGCTCGGCAGGCATCATCTCCTCACGTGGAGCGCCGGCGATATCACTTCTTGCGGGCTTCGCGGCGGCGTCCGGCACGGCATCCGCATCTTTGGCGCTGATGCGCGCCGCGAAAGCAAGTGCTACTCCGGCGGCTGCGCGCGGCGTGGGTGACATCGCCATTTCCATCCCTTGAACCGGTTGTGTGTCCCGATGGCTCTCTACGGCCACTTCCACCACGGGAGGTTTCGGCATCGCCAGGTCCGTCCAGCTTGGAGCCGGGCCAGGATTCTGCAGAGGCTGGTCACTGCCCGGTTCCGCCCGCTCAGCAAGTTTCTTCTCCGCACTCGCGCCGCCGGCACTCTCGGTCGCCGTTTCAAAGTCTTCTGTGGCAGGCGCGTTCGCCGGCACTCGCTTTTCGACGCCCCGCGCACCACCAGCGCGCCCGGCCTGAAACATGGGGCGGATCAACGCTCCGGCAATCACGGCCGGATCACCGCCGAGCGGACTGCTGGGTGACACCGCCACTTTCACCACCGTGGGTTTCAGAATCGCCAGGCCCGTCCAGTTTGGAACCGGGCCCGGTTCCGGCCGCTCAGCAAGTTTCTTCTCGGTAGCCGCGCCGCCGGCGCCGTTGGTCGCCGTTTCAAAGTCTTCCGTGGCAAGCGCGCTCCCCGGCACTTGCTTTTCGGCGCCCCGCGCAACACCGGCGCGCCCGGCCTGAAACATGGAGCGGATCAACGCTCCCGCAATCACAACCGGATCACCGCCGAACGGATTGCGAGGTCCCGCAGGCGAACGATGCCGCGGCAGAATGTCGGCCGGAACAAAGTTGGACGGCGCAACCTGAGCCGGCGCAAGGTTGGCGAGCGCAAGGCTGGCTGGCACTAGTCCGGACGGCGCAAGCTGAGTCGGTACCAGGTCGGCTGGCGCAAAGCCGGCCGGTGCTAAGTCGCGTGGCCTCACCGCGGCGTTCCATGATGCGGCCGCGGACTCACGCATCGGTTCATGCGGCGCGGGCTGCAGCGCGAACTGCAAGACGTGAGCGAACGGTATCGCATCCGTCGCATATGCGGGTAGCACTCGAGGTTTCGCTGCCGGCTTGTCCGGCGTGGCGTGCTTCGCCGGCAACCTCGGAAAACCGCTTCCCGCTTCCGTCGCGTCGGTGCCGATCATGAACGTCGCATTCACGAACGCAACCAATGCATGTGAATGCCCACGCGCCGGAGCGCCGGTTGTGCGTCCCTATTATGGAGAAGACAACAAGGAGTGCGGTGCGCGTCGCAAGACGGAACGGAGCGTCAAAACGAAACGTCCGCGGAAAACCCTTTTGGCACGGTCCCGCATCCACGTCTTGGCATGCGGCGCTTATCGGCCGCGATTTTACAAACCATCAAGCTCAACAAAACACGCGATGGTGCTGAGCCACGACCAGCTATCGCGTAACGCCGCCGCCTCTCGCACCCGACAACGGCGGGTCAATTGCACAAGCCCTTGCCGCATGGACCCTCTCCTCAGTTCAGCCGCCAGCGGAATGAAAGCGCGCATGGAATCGCTCGACATGCTGGCCAACAACATCGCCAACAGCGAGACCGCCGGTTTCAAAGCGGATCGCGAATTCTACAACCTGTACCAACAGCAGTTGCCTGTCATCGAGAGTCACTGGACGGATTTCACGCAAGGCAGTTTGCTCCCCACCGGCAATCCGTTGAACGCCGCGCTATCGGGCAAGGGATTCTTCGTGGTGCAGGGTCCCGATGGTCCCGTCTACACGCGTGGCGGAACTTTTCAAATCTTGAAGAATAACCAGCTCGCGACCGCCGAAGGCTATCCGGTGCGCGATGTGCGGCGGGAGGGGCAACCGATCGCGGTGGACCCCACGCAAACCATATCCATCGACAAAGCGGGCGTTGTTACGCAGGCCGGGCAGGTTGTGGGGCAGATGGAAATCGCGCGCATGCCCACGGCGGCCGAAGCGGTTCGCAAATTGGGACACAGCTATTTCGCGATGCTGGAGCGCGGCGTACCCGCTCCCACGGGGGAGACCGAAGTCCTGCAAGGGCAACTGGAACAATCCAACGTCACGGTGGCCGACTCCGCCGTGCGCCTGGTGAGCGTGATGCGCCAGTTTGAAATGCTGCAAAAGGCGATGAACATCGGCGCGCAAATGAATCGGGAGGCCATTCAGGAAGTGGCCAAGGTGGGCTAGTCTCCAGCGGGGCTAGGGGCTTGTCATGAAACAACCTTTCCAACCGCTTCCTGACGGTCGCGGCTCGGAATGCGCCGCGGAGCCGCGGGCGTCAGCAAGTGGTGCTAGTGGCAAGGTTATTCCATGACAGGCCCTAAGCTCCGCGTCCGGCGCCGGGGGCGCGATCGGTATCGGGTTTTAGGCAAGAGACAAGCGTAAAGGAGAATATGATTCGAGCACTTTACAGCGCGGCCAGCGGATTAAACGCTCAGCAAATGAGCATCGATAACATCGCGCACAATCTGGCCAACGCGAACACCGCCGGCTTCAAGGCCCGGCGCACGCAGTTCCAGGACTTGTTGTATCAGAGCTTCCTGCAACCGGGCGCTTCGGCCGGCGCGCAGACGGTGATTCCCAGCGGCTTGCAATTGGGATTGGGGACGCGGCCCGCGGCGAATTCCATCATCTTCACACAAGGCAGTTTTCAGCAGACTAACAATCCGTTGGACGTCGTCATTCAGGGCAAGGGATTCTTCCAGATCCGGAAAACCGACGG
>CAMAUG010000027.1 GCA_945861255.1 Candidatus Sulfopaludibacter sp. SbA3 | reverse complement strand
GCCGGACGCCGGTGCAGCATGACCTCTTCGAGCACGCACAGCACCGATGCCGACGACAAATTGCCCATGCGCCGCAGGCATTCCCAGGACGCCGCGAGCTCTCCGTTGCGCAGGCCGAGCGCATCGGCCGTGGCCTCCAGGACCTTGGGGCCGCCGGTGTGCAGCACCCAGGAACCCACGTCGGCGCGCGTGAAACCGTGCTCCGCCAGCATGGTGTCGACGTCGTGGCCCAGGTGCTTGCGCGCCACCTCCGGCACTTCGCGCGAGAGCACGATGCGGAAGCCCTTTTCCGAAATGTCCCAGCCCATCACATCTTCGGTATCCGGATAGAATACGGATTTCGTGGCGAGCACGGACGGCCCGGCGGCGGCTTCCACCTGATCGCCCGCCACCACAACCGCACCCGCGCCGTCTCCGAACAGGCTAGATGAGATCAGGTTGGCCACGGTGAGATCTTCCTTCTGCAACGTAAGCGAACAGAGTTCCACGGCCAGCAGCACGGCCACCTGATCCGGAAACGCGCGAACGTAATCGGCGGCGCGCGCCACGCCCGCCGCGCCCGCCACGCATCCCAGACCGAAAATGGGCACGCGCTTGACGTTCGGCGAAAGCTTCATTCGATTGACCAGTCGCGCGTCGATCGACGGGCTGGCGATGCCGGTGACTGAAACAAAGAACAGCGCGCCGATGCGCGACTTATCGACCTTTGCCCGCGCCAGCGCGCACGTGATGGCCTGTTCGCCCAGTGCCTGCGCGGCTTCAATGAAGACCGCGTTGGCCTTGCCGAACGTGGTGAGGTCGTAGTAGCGCTCCAGCGGCAGCACCAGATGGCGTCCGTCGACGCCGGCATGCGCGTGCAGCTGATCCAGCATGCGGGGGTTTGGAAGGCTATCTTTCCAGTACTCCCGCAGCGCGGCTAACAATACCGGCTGAGGGTAGTAATGGGGTGGAAATGCACTTGCGGCACCCGCGATTTTCATGGCCTCGCACTACTGTAGCACCGGGAAGGACGATCCCCCGCCCTACGCCGATGCAATTTCCAGTACTGGAACGCCAGCGGCGCGGCTGGCTTCCTGCAAATCGTGGTCGAACGTCGCCAGAGGCATTCGCTCTCGTATCGCGAGTTCCAGATAGGCCGCATCATAGGCGTTCAGCCGATGTTGCCGGACAAGCGGAAAAATGGCCTGCCACAACCAAAGCGTTTCCCGACGTTCCACCTGAATCGGCAATCGTCGCAGTGTCTCTAGGAATTCCGCGATCCCGTCCTGGCGATCTCGTCCTGAGTGATACGCTGTTTTCGCTCCGCTAGCGCAAGAACGTTGGCGACTTCGAATGGCCATAAGGCCGGGACAACCGCGTAGGTGGTTCCGAGCGAGGCCAGCACCGCGCGGCTATAAGATGTCGCCTCATCCGCGAAGCACCAGCTCAGGGTGAGCGAGGCGTCCACCACGAACGGCTCCATCAGTGCTTGTGGCCTTGGTGGAGTAGATCTCGAATGCGAAGGCCTTCGCCGAGCGTAAATCGGTGTTTGCTGGTGAAGTCCAACATCTCTTGCACGGCTTGATGCCGGACGTTCTCTTCCGCAGTCATCGCCTCGCGTTCGGCCAGTGTTTCGAGCGCCCGGGCCACCACTTCCTCGGGCGAATGGTAGCGGCCGGCGCGGAGCTCCTGCTCGATCAAACGCTCGCTGCGAGGATCGAGGTGAACGTTCATGGACTCCAGTATAGCCGCTTCACCATGTCAAAGAATTAGCCGTCCAGTGTAGTCTTGCCCCGTTTGCCGACGTGGCTTTATTGTTATTGAGTGAAGGAGCTTCGGCACCCGGACGCCCCCCAACCGCCGTCTACAACTCTCAGGGAATCAAAACCCTCTACGACAAGTACGAGGAGGCAACCCTGTGGGGACGGGATCTTGTAGAGCACGTCGAAATGGTGTATCGCCGCGGCGGCCGGTATTGCGTAATCTTCATTTCCAAACACACGTGCAAAAGGTCTGGCAACGGCACGAGCGACGATCCGCGCTAGCCCGAGCACTGGAAGAGCGCTCTGAGTACATCTTGCCCGCGCGATTCAACGAAACCGAGATGCCGGGCATGTCGCCGACGATCAAGTGTGTCGATTTAACGGCCACATCGCCGGTCGAGCTTGCCCGCATCATCCAAGGAAAGCTTGGGCGGCGGCCGCCGATACAGTGAAACGTTGGGCTGAAGTCCCGTACTCCCACCCAGCCGCGCTAGAATCAAAGCTTGACTGAAATCGAACAGCGCCGCCGGGATGTGGCTGGCCGGCTCGCTGAATTAAAAATCGACGCCCTGCTGGTCACCTCCCCGGCCAATGTCCGCTATCTTTCCGGCTACACCGGCTCCAACGGCATCCTTCTCCTGCTGCCCGGGGAGACGCACTTCTTCACCGACCCCCGCTACGCCATCGTTTCCAAGAGCATTCCCGGTAAGAGCCACGTGGTCAAGGGGCCCCTGACGGCGGGCGTCGCGAAGGTTATCAAGCGCAAGCGCCTTCGCAAGATCGGCTTTGAATCCGCGTGGACGCACTACGAAGACTACGACAAACTCAAGGAAGCCTTGCCGCTGGGGGCGTCGCTGGCGCCGGTGGGCCGCGTCGTCGAAGAACGGCGCATGCTGAAGTCGGCGGAGGAAATCTCTCTGATCCGCCGCAGCGTGCGGATCAACTCGGAGGCCTTCGCGCGAGTCTTAAAACGCCTGCGGCCCGGCGTAACCGAGCGGGACGTGGCCGCGGAGATCGATTTTCAGCAAAAAATGCAGGGGGCGGAGAAATCGTCGTTCGATACCATCGTGGCTGCGGGCGCCCGTTCTGCGCTGCCGCACGCCCACCCCAGTGCGCATCGCATCGGGGCGAATGAACTAGTATTGATCGATATGGGCGCGTTTCTGGACGGTTACGCCAGTGACATGACGCGCGTGGTACATATGGGCTCGCCGCCAAAGAAGATCCGTAACATGTATCGCGCCGTGCTCGAGGCGCAACTGGCGGGCATCGCCGCGGTGCGCGCCGGGACCACTGCGGGCAACGTGGACGCCGCCACGCGCCAGGTTTTGAAGCAACACAACCTCCACCGCGAGTTCGTCCATTCCACCGGTCACGGCTTGGGGTTGGAGATTCATGAAATGCCCCGCGTGGGCAAAAAGGACACGACACGTCTGGAGGAAGGCATGGCCATCACCATTGAACCTGGCGTATACGTGGAAGGCCTGGCCGGCATCCGGATTGAGGACACTGTGCTAGTGACCCGGAACGGCTGCGAGGTTCTGACGCCCACCTCCAAGGATTTTATTCAGGTATAGATTCCTTCTAATGACCAAACAAGAAATTGAAGAGATTCTGGCGATTTTCCAGGAAAGCGGCGTGCTCGAAATGGAAGTGCAGCGCGGGGAAAACCGTCTGCGGCTCCGGCGGGGACCCATTGAGCAGGAACGCATGGTGTCTTCGGCGCCGGCCCCGGCTCCGTCTCCAGCGCACGCCACATTAACCCCCGCCAAGCCGTCGGCCCCGGATCCGGATGAAACGCTGGTGAAGTCGCCCATTGTCGGGACATACTATGATGCGCCCAAGCCGGAAGCGCCTCCGTTCGTCAAAGTGGGCGACCGAGTGGAAGCAGGCCAAGTGCTGTGCGTCATTGAATCGATGAAGCTGATGAATGAAATCGAGGCGGAAACGGCGGGTATCATCGCGGCGAAGCTAGTTGAAAACGGGCGGCCAGTGGAGTATGGAGAAGCGTTGTTCGCCATCCGCCGGCTAGCATGAAATTCAACAAGATTCTCATCGCCAATCGCGGCGAAATCGCGCTGCGGGTCATCTGCGCCTGCAAGGAAATGGGCATTCGGACGGTGGCAGTGTACTCGGAGGCCGACCGCCACAGCCTGCACACGCGCTTTGCCGACGAGGCTATCTGCATCGGCCCCGCCAAAAGCTCCAAGAGCTATCTGGACGTGCCCGCCGTCATCAGCGCCGCGGAAATCACCAACGCCGACGCGCTGCACCCGGGCTACGGCTTTCTCTCCGAGAACGCGGATTTCGCCGAAGTGTGCATAGCTTCCGGCTTGACTTTTATCGGCCCCACACCCGCCGTGATCCGCCAGATGGGACTGAAGCAGATCGCGCGCGCGGCCATGGAGAGGGCGGGCGTGCCCATCCTGCCGGGATCGAAAGGCGTGCTGCAAAGCGCCGAGGAAGCTTTGGAACTGGCGGAAACAATCGGCTATCCGGTGATGCTCAAGGCGTCCGCGGGCGGCGGCGGCCGCGGCATGCGCGTCGTACGCAACGCCGAAGAGCTTACCGGACTGATGGCGCAGGCGCAGACGGAAGCCGCCGCCGCGTTTTCAAACGGCGACCTGTATCTGGAAAAGCTGGTGGAGAATCCGCGGCATATCGAATTTCAGGTGCTGGCCGATCAGCACGGCAACGTGGAAGTGTTGGGGGAACGCGAGTGTTCCATCCAGCGCCGCCACCAGAAGCTCATTGAGGAATCGCCGTCCACCGCCATGACGCCGGAGCTTCGCAAACGTATTTCGGATTCGCTCAAGGCAGCGTTTCGCGCGATCGGCTACACCAACGCCGGAACCGTGGAATTCCTCATGGACGCAAGCGGCGATCTCTATTTCATTGAAGTCAACGCGCGCATCCAGGTGGAGCATCCGGTGACGGAGATGGTCACGGGCGTCGATCTGGTGAAGAGCCAGATCCGCATCGCGGCCGGGGAAAATCTGGATGAAATTCTGCCCTGGGAGCCAGGCCACACACTGCAATTACGCGGCCACGCCATCGAGTGCCGCATCAACGCGGAGCATCCGGAAACGCTGGTGCCCTCGCCCGGCCGCATCACCGGGCTGAACTTGCCGGGCGGGGCGGGAATTCGCGTAGACACCGCGGCTTATCAGGACGGCGTCATCCCGCCATATTACGACTCTCTAGTGGCGAAGCTCATCGCGCACGGGGCTACGCGTACGGAAGCCATCGCCCGGATGAAACGTGCGCTCGAAATGTTCGTCGTCGAAGGCATCTACACGTCCATCCCTCTGCACCAGCGCATCGTCAACCACCCCGATTTCGCGGCCGGCAAACTCGACACCTGGTTCCTGGCGCGCACGGGACTGGTACCGGAGAAAAAATAGCCGCGCCCCTCGCCCGGGGTGACTATCGGTCCGACAATAATCTCAGATTCACGTACGTAAATTGCTTGCCGGGCTGCACCAAAACGCGGTGCGGCACGCGCACGGGGATGTGGATAATATCGCCCGCGGCGACGGCGTGGCGTTCGCCCCCCTCGATTCCGGATCCCACAAATTCTCCCTCGCTACCGCCCGGTCTCGAGTCAAGCATCTTACCGCCCAGCACCAGCGTTCCTTCCCCGCTCTGTACGATCCAGATATCGACGCGCCGGTCGTGCTGTTCGGGCGCGCCGTCGCCTGTACGGTGAATCAACCGTGCCCGGTGGCCGCCATATTCCCCCAGGGTTTCGCGAGCGGACTTATCGGGCCCCACTCGCGACGTAAGAGCCTTCTGGCGGGCGTTGAGTTCCCCGGCTCTCCAGAGATTAAATCCCGCCGGATCGGCAGCGCGCAGACTCGTGGGAATAGATACACAGGTGGCGAATACACACGTGGCGAATACAAAGGCAATCAGGCGCATGAGTGGAATTCTATCATGCAGCACCGGGATGACCGTGGGCAGATACGAGGCGGAGAGGCGACGACGTCCCCGGCTCGATGGCATCAGCCGGAATCCCCCGGGCTCCTCCCCAGGGACTAAGGTCGACCCTACACGGGAATTAAGCACAAACCCGGCCCCGATCTTCATAGGTCCCTTAATTGCGCAAAGTACTAGGACCCCATATTATCGGGACGGGAGAACAAATGTGGAGCACGTGAATACTATGGCAGGCCCAACCAGCGAAGGCCCGGAGGCCATCGAAAAAAAGAGCGCCACGATCCGAATCGTCATCGCCGACGATCATCCCATTGTCCGTGACGGCCTCAAGAAGCTTTTGCTCCTGGAAGACGACTTTGAAGTGATCGGTGAAGCCTCCGACGGCCGCGAGGTGCTGGAAAAGGTTCGCGATCTGGATCCCGACGTTCTGCTGCTGGACCTGCGCATGCCCAATTTGGACGGGTTGGGCGCGTTACAAGCACTTCAGGAAATCAATAACCGCGTCCGCGTGATCGTGCTTACCGCGTCTGAAGACAAGAATGAATTTGTCCAGGCGATGAAGATGGGTTGCAGCGGCATTGTCCTTAAGCAGACGGCGCCGGATCTGATTGTGAAAAGCATCCGCAAGGTGCACTCGGGCGAAATCTGGCTGGATTCACACACCACCGCCGCGGTGATGCGGCAGTTCTCCACCGGCTTCGAGGCCATTGGTTCGAACGGCAACGGTAAGAGCCGCGAGCGCAGCCCTCTTTCGGCGCGGGAACGCGAAATCGTGGCGCTGGTGGCGCAGGGCTACAAGAACAAAGAGATGGCTGAGAAGATGTTCATAAGTGAGCAGACGGTGAAGAACCATCTGCACAACATCTTCGACAAACTCGGCGTGTCAGACCGCCTGGAATTGGCGCTCTACGCCATCCACAAGGGCCTGCACCTGGGGCCGGAACCTCCGGTACGATAGAGTTCCGCACCCGACGGCTTACCACGGCAGGCCGCCTTAACAGTTTCCGCGGAGGCCGCGTTCAGGTACCGCACCCGCAACTTGTTCTTGCGCCAAGACACGGGCCACTCCCGTTCGTCCTCCGCACCGTCTAGACTGAAAACATGGGCGCCGCGAAGACCCTGCTGTCAGCCGAGGAATTCGACAACTACCCGTTCGAGGAAGACAAGCGCTACGAGCTCGACGAAGGGGAGTTGATCGAAATGACCCGACCCGCGTACAAGCACAACCGCGCCCTGGGTATCCTGTTTGCCGAGCTGCACATCTATTTCCGCAAGCACCGGACCGGCGAAGCCCTGATCTCCGAGAACCTTTACGCGCTTTCACCCTCCACGCGCCGCTCACCCGACGTCGCGGTCATCCTGGGCGACCGCCGTAAAGAACTGGAGAACGCCAAAGTCATCCCGATCATCCCCGACATCGCCGCCGAGGTGCTTTCTCCGTCCGAGACGCCGCGCATGATTCACCGCAAATTGAAGCAGTACTTCGAGGCCGGCGTCAAAGAAGTGTGGCTGATCGATCCGGATGCCCGCGAAGTCGAGATCTGGACGAAACCCGCGCTGCCCGATCACGCGCTGGCGCTGGGCGAAGCGCTGGCCTCACCGCTCTTGCCGGACTTTGCGCCGCCGCTCCAGGACTTGTTCGCCTGATTGATCGGTCTACTTCGCCGCCGGCCTGCCCGCGGCGCGCACCAGTGTCTCCACGGAATATAGTGACGTGCTCGCCGTAAGGAACAGCGTCCGGCCGTTGGCGCCGCCGAAGGTCAGGTTCGCGGCGGTCTCCGGCAGCAGGATTTTGGCAATCAGCTCGCCTTTCGGTGAAAAGATCTGCGCGCCGTCGCCGGAGCTGGACCACACGCGGCCGCCCGCATCGCAACGGATGCCGTCCGGCAAGCCCTTGTCGATCGCGGCGAATACCTTCTCGCCGGTCACGGTGCCGTTGGCCAGCACGGTGAACGAACGAATGTGGCGGGGCGCGCCGGAATCGGCCACGTATAGCGTGCGTTCACCCGGCCCAAAACACAAACCGTTGGGTTTGTCGCCGGTGCGGATCACCGCCGTTATCTTTCCGCCGGCCGGATCGAAGCGGTACACAAAGTTGCCGGCCATTTCCTTGGCGCGCGTTCCCAGGCCATAGTCGGGATCGGTGAACCACAACGTGCCGTCGGATTTCACCACCACGTCGTTGGGAGAATTCAGCCGTTTGCCTTCGATCGTGCTGACCACCGTCTTCACCTTCCCATCTTTTTCGGTTCGGGAAATGCGGCCCATGTGTTCGGCGGTCAGCAGGCGGCCTTCGAGATCCAGCGTGTTGCCGTTGGAGGCGCCGCTCGGCTTGCGGAAAATCTTGACACCGCCCGCCGCGTCCCAGCGCTTCATCTCGTCGGCGGGGATGTCGCTGAACACCAGGTAGCCTCCCCCGCGTTCGTTGATCCAGACTGGGCCTTCGATGAACCCATGGCCGCCCGAGAGCTTCTGAACCTTGGCATCCTTGGGAAAGATCTTGTCGAATTCGGCCTGGTTCTTGACTTCGAAATCGGCGGCCGTGAGGGCAGCCGCGGCGATTGCGAACTGGGCAACCGTGAACAGCGCAATGTGGTGTCGCATGATCTGACGTCGCATAATCTGACAATGTAACACGCCCCAGGGTTGTGCGGCTTGTCGTGAAAGATGGGTTCCATCACCGCCCGTGCCAGCGTGGCAGCAGAGCCGTCGCCGAGCCGTCCGCGCAAGCACATCGCGGCAGCGTCGTAGGGCAGCCTCATGGCATGGTGCTCGAATCAAGCCTGACCGCGCGGACCGCATGTTTGCTGGAGCCCACGCTTGATGGTTGCCACGCGCCGAATATCGCGCCGGGTGCGCGGCATATACTGAAGGATTGTCACGCGCCTGGCTCATTCCGCCGCTCTTAATTCTGTACACCCTGCACCTTGGCGGGGTCGGTTTCCTGGGTCCGGATGAACCTCGCTACGCCTCCGCGGGGCGGGAGATGGCGCGCTCCGGTGATCTGATCACGCCGCGGCTGGACGGCCAGCCGTGGTTTGAGAAACCCCCGCTCCTTTATTGGATGATCGCGGGCGGACATTGGGCGGGACTTCCTGGCGAATGGGCCGCGCGGCTGCCTGTGGCGCTGGCTAGCGTGGCGTTCCTGGTTTTCTACTATCGCTCCCTGGCGCGCGAGTTTTCACAGGAGCTGGCGCTCACCGCGTCGGCGATTCTCGCGACATCGGCCGGCTGGATTACCTACAGCTTCGCAGCACTCACCGATTTAGGGATGTCGGCGGCTCTCGGGGCATCCGTGCTCATCGCTCTGTACGGCACACGGGAGGGAAGCGGCTGGGTCGCTGGCGCTTTCCTCGGCGTGTCGATTCTGGGCAAAGGTCTTGTCCCTGTCGCCCTGTTTGCGCCGTTGTTGCTCTTTGTCCCCGGGCGCCGAGTCGCCATCGCGGCGGGCGCGCTGGCGGTTGCCGCTCCCTGGCACCTGTGGTCTCTGGCCTTGAACGGCGGTGCGTTCTGGGACGATTATTTTTGGAAACAGCATGTCGCCCGGTTCTTCACTCCCGCGCTCGAACACGTGCAGCCCTTCTGGTTTTACGTTCCCGTGTTGCTCGCGGCGCTGTTTCCCTGGACCCCTTTGGCCGCCCTGCTGGCGCGGCCGGGAGTGTATGCGGATGTCCGCGTGCGGCTGCTGGGCGCCTGGGCCGCCTACGGGCTGCTCTTCTTTTCGATTTCGCGCAACAAATTGCCTGGATACATCCTGCCGCTGATGCCTGCGCTCGCCCTCATGATGGCAGCGTCTCTCGATGCCGCGCGCGCGAAGAAAGCGTGGCTTGGGGCGTGCGCGGCACTGTTGGGCGTTTTGCCTGCAGTGGCGTCGATCTTACCTGGCGGCTTGCTCTCGGGAATCGGCGACGTGAACGTGATCATTTCTCCCAGCGGACTCTTGTTCGCCGCTGCCGCAGCCTGCGTCTGGTGGCTGGCGTCAAAAGACCGCCAACAGGCGGCCGTCCTGAGCGTAGCCCTTGCGGCGGGGATGGGAATCGTTTATATAAAGTACACGGCCTTTCCCCCCCTGGATCGAGGGGTTTCCGTGCGTGCGTTTTGGCAGGCCAACCGGGAGGCCGCCGGGCGGGCCTGTGTGGGCGAAATTCGCCGGACCTGGCAATACGGATTGAATTATTACGCTGGTCGGGTGTTGCCTCCGTGCAGCGTATCCGAGGCTTGGCGGCCCAGGGTGGAGGGCACGCAAGACGTTCTCTCGATTGCAGTTCCTTAGGAAGTATGATATTCTCGATAGGGAAAGAGTACTATGGCTACCGCAGATACTTTGACCGAGCAGCTTTCACAGGTGGAAACGGAATACGATCAGACCGTCCGCGAGGACATAGAACTGTTCCGCAAGCAGGCCGCTGACCGGCTTGCCGGCAAGTTGACAGACGACGAACTGCGTCCGCATCGCCTGCGCCGCGGCGTCTATGGGCAGCGCCAAGAGGGCGTGCAGATGATCCGGACGAAGGTGCCGGGCGGGTTGTTGACCTCCGATCAAATGCGGCGGATGGCTCACGTAGCCGACGAATTCGCGGGCGGCAAAGGGCACCTGACCACGCGCCAGAATATCCAGTATCATTTTGTGCCGTTGGGTCGTGTCGCGGATCTGCTGCACGCGCTGGCGGACATCCGTTTGACCACGCGCGAAGCTTGCTACAACACCGTCCGCAACGTGACGGCGTGCTCCTATGCGGGCCTGCTTCCCGAAGAGCTGTTCGACGTGCAGCCCTACTCGCGCCGCGTGGCGTTTGCGTTTTTGCACAAGGAACTCACCGATAACCTGCCGCGTAAGTTCAAGATCGCGTTTTGCGGCTGCCCGGAAGACTGCATCGCGACGCGCATCAACGATGTGGGCCTGCGTCCAGTGATGCGCGACGGACAGCGCGGGTTCCGCATGACCGTGGCGGGCGGCTTGGGGCCTTTGCCCACCGAATCGCAAGTGTTGCATGAGTTCGTTCCCGTGGACGATCTGGTGCGCCGCATTGAAGCCGTGATCCGCGTGTTCAACGTGCACGGCAACCGCAAGAATAGGATGAAGGCGCGCTTGAAATTCGTGCTGCGCGAGCGCGGTTTCGAATGGCTGCGCGACACCATCGAGGAAAACTACCAGGACATCTTGCGCGACGGCGGTATCCCGATGCCCGCGGAGGTGCCGGAGAACTTCGGCGGCTTCCGTTCGCATCCCGCGCCGTTGGGTTCCGGCGATCTGCTGCCGCTGTATGAGCCCGGTTCGCCGGCGTATCTGCATTGGAAGCAGACCAACATCAGGGCGCAGAAGCAGGCCGGGTATTCCATCGTCAACGTAAAAGTGCCGCAGGGCAATTTGACGGGCGATCAAATGCGTGGCTTGGCCGATCTGGCCGATCAGGCGTGCGACGGCAATCTGCGTTTCACCATGACCCAGAACGTGGTGCTGGCGTGGGTGCCGCAGGGCGCCTTGAAGCGCGTCTACGGCGCGCTGGGCAAGCTGGAGCTGAACGGTGGCGCGGTGGATGAGATCAGCGACCCCATCACGTGCCCTGGCGCGTATAGCTGCAACCTGGCGCTGACCAAGGCGATGGGCCTGGGCGCGGCGCTGGCCAGTGTCGTCGAAGGCTACGACGATCCGCAAGTCCGCAAGATGCGCATCAATATCAGCGGCTGCCCGAATTCGTGCGGCCAGCACTGGATCGCAGACTTCGGCTTCTACGGCAACGCGCGCAAGCTGGCCGGCCCGGACGGCGTCAAGCGCGAAGTTCCGTACTATCAAATGCTGCTGGGCGGCACCATGACGGAGTTCGGACTGGCCGTGCAGAGTCTGCCCGCCCGCCTGGCCCCGGTCGCCGTGGAGCGTGTGATCGAGCACTTCCAGAAAAACCGCGAAGGCGGCGAGAGCTTCCGCCAATACGTGCTGCGCAACAAGGTGGAAACCTTCCGCGCCCTCACCGCCGATCTTGTCAAGCCCCCCATGGACAACCCCGAGATGTTCCGCGACTGGGGCGACGACATCGACTACAGCCTGAAACTCGGCCGCGGCGAGTGCGCCGCGTAGCCAGTGGGCGCCGCCAAAACCCTTCGCCGGATCTTGAGTGGCACAGCCGACGCAGCGATTCGCTTTGATGAGCTGTGTTCCTTGTTGGAGTCTTTAGGCTTCGAGAAGCGAGTAAACGGAAGTCATCATATCTTTCGAAAGCGAAGTGTCGAAGAGAAGATTAATCTCCAACGGGACGGCGGCAAAGCCAAGCCTTATCAAGTGAAACAGGTCCGGACCGTTATACTGAAGTACAGGCTGGGATCGGCGGATGAATAAGTACGAAGTCATCATATTCTGGAGCGAAGAGGACCAAGCGTTTGTCGCCGAGGTTCCCGAACTTCCTGGCTGCAGCGCTCACGGCAGCTCGCAAGAATCGGCGTTAGCCAGCGCGCAGGAGGCGATTCGCCTGTGGGTTGAGACAGCACGGGAATTCGGCGACCCCATCCCGGAGCCAAAGGGCCGAAGACTGATTTTCGCCTGAGAACGCCCGCGGACTACGGTCGCGCCTGCACAGGCCCCAGTAGCGATCGAACCATTCGAGGATCTCGAATACTATAACATGCCGCGCGGGGACGCGCCCCCGCTGCCTTTCCGCTATTCAATTCCTCGCTTGTTCGGCCGATTGATAATGCGCCGGGGCGGGAGCCACCAACCGTTTTCGGTGAACCAGGAGCCACGCGGAGGGCATCTCCTTCTTGAACGAGTATATATTGAAACGCTTGCGCGCACGTTTGTGGGCTGCCACGTCGTTCCGCCGCGGATCCTCTGCTTACTGAAGGGCGGCAGCGGTTACTACTTGGTCAACGTGATCGACGAGAACGTTCCGTTTGGCAGCATGTCGATGTTGTGAGCTTTCAAAACCAGCTTGGTCTGAGGGTTCTGCTCTTGTTTCGTGACCACATCCTTGAACTCCTGATCGTCGTGGGCGGCGGTGAGGCGCTTGTCGCGCTCCGCTTTGGAGGGATAGCCGCGCATGTAAATGAAGGTGTTTTCGGCGCTGATGCCCAGTTCCGGATCGCTCTGCTGCGGGATCCAATAGCCGACGTTCGTGATCCCGTGCTTGGCGTAGACGGCGGCGGTGCGGCTGGCGAATCGGGCCGCGAGCGCATCTCTTTTCCCCGGCTGGGCCGTATAGATGCGCAGCTCGTAGAACCCAACCGCCTTTTTCTCCTGCGCGTAGCCCCAGGCTATCCCAGCCACGCCGAACGCAAATCCGATCACCGCCAAAATTTTCCACTTCAGCATACGGTCTCCTTCCGCAGCGTAGTATAGAACATAACCTATGTTTCATGCTTTGTACAGATTATTGTTTAGCAATGCCTTAGCCGGAAATCATATCCGCATCCAAGCCGCGTCGTGTTCTCCACGTCATACTCTTTGAACTGGGCAACACGCGGCTGGATGGTCTCAAAGTAATGCTCCGCTGCCAAACCCGTAACCAGCCTCTTCGCGAACTGTGACTCTCCACGGTCGCCATCGTCAGCCACGCGAACTCCGCTCTAACTGTTTGCGTCATACCCGACGAAAGACTGGATCAGTCCGGTGAAAGACTCGAAATCCAGATCCTTATATTCTTCAAACACCTTCCAGCGGTATTGCCGAACCGTTCGCTTGCGCCAACCTTTGCGGCGATTGGGGAATAGGGGATCAAACTCATCCCGGTAATTCTTTATGGTAGCCGGCTGTGCTTCCATGGCGTAGCCGATAACATTGAACGCCTCCGCGAAGCTGCCAAAGCCGAGCTTCTTCAAGCCCAGTGAATCATACTTCGAGAGATACAAGCCAGCGAGAATGAGCCTCTGTCTTGCGGCAATTAGTTCCGGACGCATGACCATTCCTTAGAGATCCTGCGGCGATGAGTAGAATTCCTTCGCACGCGACCAACCAGTCCCGCCGTTTCGAGCATTATACAACTCGGCTGCGGCGAGTGCGCGGCGTAAGAGCCGGCGTAAGAGCCGCGTAAGAGCCGCGCAGGGGGGATGCCCCCAACTCCAGCCCGTTATTCAGTCCTCACTGCCTCCGGTGATTGCGCCGGCACCGGACCCGGACGGCGAAGCCGCTTTCGGTGAACCAGGAGCCACGCGGATGGCACCACGATCATGTTGAGAAGGGTGGATGTCAGCAGCCCTCCGACGATGACGTACGCCATGGGCGCCTGAATCTCGCTGCCGGGCTGGCCTTTCCCGGCGGCAATGGGGAGCAGCGCCAGACCTGCGGCCAGAGCCGTCATCAAAATCGGAATCAATCGTTCCCGAGCTCCACGAAGGACCGCCTCGCGAGGCTCGGTTACGCCCTCGTGATCGAGCAGATTCCGAGTGTGCGAGACCAGCATTATGCCGTTGCGCGTAGCGATGCCGAACAGGGTGATGAAGCCGACGACGGAGGCGATCGACAGGACGCCTCCTCCCGCGTAGACGCCCGCTACGCCCCCCACCAACGCTAGAGGCAGGTTGAGCAGGATCACCAAAGCGTCGATTAGAGAGTGAAACGCGGTCGCCAAAATAAACCCCATGGCCACGATCACCAGGGCGCCCAGCGCCAACAGGAGGCGCGTTGCTTCGTGTTCGCTTTCAAACTGGCCGCCGTACTCGATGCGGTAGCCCGGCGGAAGCTTGACCTGGTCCGCCACGAGGCGCTGGATGTCCTCGACGGTTCCAATCAGATCCCGGCCAGAGACGTTGCACTGCACCACGATGCGTCGTTGCACGCCTTCCCGCATGATGAAGTTGGGGCCGCGATCTTCACGAATGCCAGCCAATGCTCCCAACGGAATCAGCGCTCCGCTGGGCGTGCCGATCAGCGTGTCTCGTATGGAATCGACAGAACGGGAGTCCTCGGGGGCATAGCGAATCACCAGGGGAAAGCTGACCTGGCCTTCCAGAATCCGGCTCACTTCCTTGCCCACATAGGCGGTTTGGATGGCTTCGGAAACCGCCCCGGCCGGGAGGCCGAATCGCGCGGCGCTCGCGGGATCTACTTTTATTCCCAGCGTGGGGATATCCGTCTGCTGTTCCATCGCCAGATCGACCACTCCGGCAATTCCAACCATCGCTGTCTGGACTTGTTTGGCTAAACTCCGAAGCGTCAAAAGATCGTCGCCGAATACTTTCACCGCGACGTTCGCCCTGGTCCCGGAGAGCATGTGATCGATTCGATGCGATATCGGCTGGCCGATGGATACGTTCATTCCCGGCATCAACGACGCCTTCTCCCGGATTTCCGCCAGAACCTCATCCTTGGGGCGGGCTCCCATCCGCAGATTCACGTCCAACTCGGCGGATTCGACGCCCTGCACGTGTTCGTCAAGTTCAGCGCGCCCGGTGCGCCGCGCAGTGGACAGGACTTCGGGAATCGTCAGCAGGATTCGTTCGAGCGCCGCTCCCAGCGCATCCGATTCCGCCAAGCTGGTTCCAGGAAGGGTGACGGCGCTGATAGTAAGCGATCCTTCGTTAAAATCCGGCAAGAACGCCCGGCCCACCGCTGAAAGCTGTATGCCCGCGAATACAACCAGCGCGAATGCTGCTGTCAGAATCAACACGGGAACGCGCAGGCACCGCTCCAGGACCGGCGTATAGAGCGCTTTCAGCGTGCGCGAGAGCCACGGCTCTTTCCCCTGAAGAATGGCCTTGGCGCGCGGAAGCAGATAGGAACACAAAGCTGGTGTGACCGTCAGAGCCACCAGCAACGACGCCGCCAGACTCACAAGATAGGCGAGGCCCAATGGCCGCAATAGCCTCCCTTCCACGCTGGTAAGTGCGAACAGAGGTAGAAACACCAGCCCGACGATGATGGTGGCGAACACGACGGAGCCGCGAATCTCCGTGGATGCCCGATACACAATCTCCATAGGACTGCGTCTGTCCCCCTCCGGCTTCGTCGAGTTCTCGCGCAGGCGCCGCATCACGTTCTCCACGTCGATGATGGCGTCGTCCACCAGTTCCCCGATGGCGATCGCGAGGCCGCCCAGAGTCATGCTGTTGATGGTCAGTCCAAACCAACTGATGGCCAGCACCGCCGCGACTACCGAAAGCGGCAAGGCGAGCATGGTAATGAATGCCGCGCGCACATTGAACAGAAACAGCACCACGACGATGACCACCAGCACGGCTCCGTCCCGCAGGGCGCGCGTCAGGTTGGCCAGCGCGCGTTCGATAAAATCGGCGCCGCGAAACACGTTCCGGTCGATCTTCATCCCCGGAGGCAAGACGGCTTGAATATCGCCCAGCGTTGCATCCACGGCACGAGTCAGTTCCAAGGTGTTCGTGCCGGGCTGCTTCTGAATCCCCAGGATCACCGCCGGCCTGCCGTTGTGAGACCCCTCACTGCGCTTCAACGCCGCGCCCACCTGCACTTGCGCGACATCTCGAACGAAGATCGGCCTTGCGTTACGGGAAGTGATTGCTATGCCGGCAATCTCTTCCGCCGTGCGCACGCGGCCAAGGCCCTGGATCAGATACTCCTGCCCGCCCGCGGCGCGGAATCCGGCCGAAGAGTTTTGATTCGCGTCACGGAGGGCATTCTCCACGTCCGCAAGGCTGATGTTGTACTCGCGTAGCCATCGGGGATCGACCACCACCTGATATTGTTTCTGGTCGCCTCCCGTCGGAATCACCTGCGACACTCCCGGCACGGCGAGAAGCCTTCTGCGGATCACCGTCTCGGCGGTGGTCCTCAGTTCGAGCGGCGTATGGCGATCCGATTCCAGCGCGATGAACTGAATCTCACCCATGATCGACGACGTTGGAGCCAAGTACGGCGCAGCCACCGTGGGAGGCAACGTCGCGGCAACTTGAGCGATCTTCTCGGTCACAATCTGCCGGGCGCGGAGAATGTCCTGGCCCCAATCGAACTCCACCCAAATGATGGCGACGCCCACGGCTGTCGCGGAGCGGACTCGTCTTACGCCCGCCGCGCCATTCAGGGCCGCCTCCATCGGGAACGTCGCCAGCGTCTCCATTTCCACAGGTGCCATTCCCCGGCCTTCCAATAGGATGGTCACCGTCGGTGCGGTCAGATCCGGCAGCACATCCAAGGGGACTCTCGTCGCCGTGTAGGCGCCCAGAATGAGGAACGCGGCCGCCAAGAAAAGCACCAGCGTTCTGTAGCGCAGGGACCAGCGAATCAGTGCATCCAGCATCACAGCCTCCTAGTGAACATGCCCATGCGCGGGAATCTGAGAGGACATGGCCGCCAATCGGATGAGATAGGCTCCCCGAGTCACCACGCGCTCACCCGCTTCTAGGCCGGACGTGATCTGGACAAGTCCTGTTTGGCGGAGTCCGGTCTCCACCGGCCGCCGCGCGAACGCTTCGCCTTTCACTTGCACAAACACAACCGGCCGGCCTCCATCGTCCACCAGGGCGCCCTCGGGAACTATCGCTCCCCGCCGGGAACTGGACAAGAACAGGCGTATGGTTACGGTCTGGTTGATGGCGATGCGTCCGTCGCTGTTGGCGAACTCGTACACCACCGGGAAGGTGCGCGTTGCGGGATCCACCACTTTCCCTATGGAAATCAGTCTTCCCGCCGGTCGCGGCCGGGCCAGACCCGGAATCTCGATCTCCGCACCGGTGAGATTCCGGATGTCCGGATATTGCGCTTCCGGGACGATTGCGGAAACATACACACGTTCCGTGTCCACGATGCGAAACAGCATCTCGCCACCTTTTAGAGTCGCCCCCGCCGATGCCTTCGTCTCCACAATGGTCCCGCTGAACGGCGCGCGGATGGCGAACGCCGTCAAACCCGCCGCTCCTTCGGCGGCTCGCGAGGATTCAAACTGCCGGATGCGTTCTTCCGCTGCGTGCAAGCGAGCCGTCAGTGTACGTTCCGCCGTCACCGTTTCATCCAGCCGTTTCGCGGGGGCGGCCCCTGCTGTCACCAGGCGCGTGGCCCGCTCCTTGTCTCGCCGCGCGTAGTCGAGCGCGGCTTCGGCCTCGGCCCGGGCGAGATCAAGACCTGCCCTGTCGCTCGGGACGGATGTCGGCGGAATTAATGAAGCCAATACTTGTCCCTGTTGGACGCGTGCCCCGAGCGCCGGGAGGCTTTCGCCCGTCAGCCGCCCGGCAAGCGGTGCAGTAATTTCGGCCTCGCCGCCGGAGCGGGGTGTCACTTCCGCGGGCACGCGCAAACTGTCGCGAAGCGATGCCGTCCGGGTCAGGCTGGTGGCGAAGTCCATCGCCCATTGCTGCTCTTTCAAGAAGCGAATCGTCTCCTCACTGGGCGCCTTTGCCTCAATGGGTGCGTCGTTCAAGGTTGCGAACACGGGGATGCGCTCCAGGGTGTGCACGTCCGAAATCGCGGCTGAAGTGAGCCGGATCTCCACGCGAGCATCGCCCGCATGGCTGGGCTTCACCGTCACACCGAAGATGCCCGCTTTTGCGGGAGCATCCGTCGAAAATGTTTCGGATATTCCTCCGGCATACGTAACGCGAACTTCGCAGCGGCCCGCCGCAACGGGCTTGAAGCCGCTCATTTGTGTGAGGTGGATCGCAAAGCGGCTCTCCTGGTCTTGCACCAGCACTGGGTATTCCAGGAACAATTCCGTTTTTGCCGACCACAGCGTCGCGTTCTCCACGCGGCGCTCCGGCGCGCTGCTCTTCGCCGCGGGGGCAGTCACCGGCTTCGGAGAACACGCAACCAGACCAAGGGCGAAAAACACAAAGAAGGATCGCGTCATTGCATCACCTCGAAGCCCGCGTTCCGGGATAGTTCGATTTCGGCCTCTTTAACAGCGGCTTGCAGGTCCACCCGCCGCAGCGACGTCAGCCGCGCCAGCCGGTACGCATCCAGTAACTGAAGGATGCCCAGCTCTCCATCCCGGTACCCGGCCCGTGCGATAGTCAGAAGTTCCGCTCCCGAATCGCCCGTCTCCCTATCGAACGCCTGAAGCGCGGCCACACGCACGGCGTGGACGTCGTAGATCCCCAACACTCCGGCCGTGATCTGCTGCACCAACAAATCCCGGCGGGCCTGAGTCCGTTCTCTTTCAGCGGAAATCCGCGCAACCTCGGTCTGGCCTTTATTGAAGATGGGTAACGGAATGGAGATGCCGATCACAGCGCCGGTATCGGTCCGGTTGCCACCGGTGTCAGCTCTCTTCAATCCCGCGGTAAGAAAGGGCTCGGGTCTCCTAAGCCGGTCCGCGGCCTGCTGCTCGAAAGAAAGCTGGGTGAGACGGCTGGCTTCTGTGCGGATCTCCGCGCGGCTTCCGAGTGCGCGCTCTATCAGTTCCTCGCGCGAACGAGGGATGATCCGGGCACCCAGATCCCCGCTGAGCCTCGCGGCTCCCATCTGTAGCGGGGTCTCCAGTGGAAGGTAGGCCAGCAAGACCGCACGCTCACTGCGCTCCCTGGCCTGAGCCAACGCGAGATCGGCACGGAGTTCCGCGGCCTCGCGCTCCACCCGCATGCGGTCGTACCGGGAGCCTTCACCCTCCCTTTCCCGCACGCGCAGCAGCTCAATGATCGGTTGAATCTCTGTTAGAGCGGACTGAAATACCCGGGCCTGTTCCTGCGCCGCAAGAGCCCGGTAGAAAGCGGTGCGCAGGGAAGACCGGGCGTCCCACAGCCGGGCCGCGCCCTGGGCTTCCATCGAGTCGCGGGCCGGGTCCATCGCCTTCCGTTGGAGGCCTAGTCTTCCGGACAGCGGAAGTTGCTGTTCCGCCTGTACGAACTCGTTGAAGCCGACAGTCTCCCTGGCATAACCAGCGGTTGGATTCGGCCACAACGTCCGGCCGCGGATGGCCTCCACCGTGGACACCACCGCAGCCCGCGCCTCGCGCCGCATGGGACTCTGCCGGTCGAACAATTCCAGAATGCTTTGTTCGGTCCATTCCTGCCCGAACGCACAGCGGCACACGGCGAGCAGTGTGAACCCTGCCAATCGACTCCTACGAAACATGAATCCCAGCCTTTCCTTATAAAGGACGACAAGAAAGACGGCGAGCGGACACACGTCCGCGCCATCACGATTTGTAGGCGGGATTAAGCGGGAGGGGATCTGGGACGGTGCAGCCGGACGACGGGCGGATCGTGAGAGCAGGGCCTATGTTCCGGCGTTGCACCAACGCTGACATATCCCGGCCCCCAAGCTAAGACGGCGGACGCTTCGGCGGCGACCACGACAATTCGCGGCTGTGCCGTCGGCGCCCAGTCCAGCCAAATCGCAGCCTCATCGTCGTCGTGAGGTTCGATCTCCGGCTCTTCTGAAACTATATGATCGGTTGCCGGTCCCAGATGGAGGTGGGAGAAGCCCTTGGAGTGATGATGATCCGGATCGCCGGGATGGAAATGAGCGAAGGGCACCCACAGCGATGCGGCCGCCAGCCACGCCGCGCCATACGCCGCACGTCCCCGCTTAGCCATCACTTAGAGTCTATCGCGAATCGGGATCGGCAGGACATTGCTCTTTGCCCAGGGGCCCGGCACAATTCCCACCGAAAGTAATGGTAATTCCGGCTGTTTCCGGAGACAATGATTTTGAGACAGGAGGAAAAACACATGCCTGACGGAAAACTTGAATTGGAACTGATGGACGTCCATGGAGAGCCGATCGGACAGCACGTCAACATTTTCCTGCGGCATCAGACGCTGTCGAACGATAGCGTGGCGCGCGACGTGGACGCGTCACGTACCATCGTCGTCAGCGGACTTCATGAGGCTCCTCAGGGTACCTACCGGATAGAAATCGAC
>CAMAUG010000026.1 GCA_945861255.1 Candidatus Sulfopaludibacter sp. SbA3 | reverse complement strand
GGTGTTGACCACGCTGCCGTTCGCCTTGCTGCATGGCGCGCAGAACCAATGGGCCTGGCAGCAGATCCTGCTGATCGCGCTGGCGGGGATTGCGTTTGGATTCGCACGGGTGGCGAGCGGTTCCACCGCCGCCGCTTTCCTGTTGCATGCCAGCTACAACGCCACGCAGTTTCTGGCGCTGGTATTGACCACAAACTTTTGAATCAAGGGGCCGGTTACTCGGTTCCCGATCTCGCGCCCCGGCGACGTGAACGAAGCTGTCTACTGTGTGCGCGAGATCGGAAATTGAGTAGCGCCTGTCCCCTTGATTCAAAAGATGGCGAGTTTGATGCGCAGAAACTTCTTGGGATTCGCGCGAAAATCCTTCATCAACCCATTCATCTCGCGCGCTGTTCCGTCCAGCGATTCGTACAGCGCCGGATTGGCCAGAAGCTGGCCGATGGTGCCTTGGCCGCTGTTGATCTTGTCCAGCAGGCTATCCAGACGCCCGATAGTCTCTTTGACCTGGGCATGCAGTTCCTCGCTCTTCAGCAACTTGCCCGCCGTGCCTTCGCCGCGATTCAACCCCGCAAGCAGGTCGCGCACCTGACTGACGGTCTGCCGCGTTTCCTGGATGGACTGGCGCGTATCGTCGTAGATGCGCGGGTCTTTCAGGAACTTGCCGGCCGTCCCTTCGCCGCGATTGAGACCGTCCACCACCGCGTCCACTTTGGCGATCACGCCGCGCACATCGTTGTGCAGCGTATCGTCATGCAGGAGTTTACCCAGCGTCCCCTCGGTCGAGTTGAGCGTCTTGGACAGCTTGCTGGCCTCGGCCACGATGTTGAGAAGATTATTATAGAGAGTCTCGTCCACCAGTAGTTTTCCGATGCTGCCCTTGCCCGATTCCACCTGACCGACGATGCCTTCCACTTTCTTGGTGATCGCCGACAGAGAAGCCAGCGCCGGATACGCCTGCTGCACTAAATCGTCGAATTCGCGCGTATCCAGGCTGCGGATCTCCGCCCCCGCCTGAATCGCTTGCGCACTTTTGCCCTTCTTGATATTGATGTACTTGGTTCCCAACAGATTCTCGGCCGCGATGGCGGCTTCGGAATCCACCGGAATTACCTGGGGAAATTCGTCCCCGATTTCCATGGTCACCCGCACGACTCGATTGGGCTCGGACACGCCGGACAGGCCCACCTGCGAAACCTTACCGATCAAAATGCCGTTCAACCGCACGGGAGCACCCTCGGAAACGGCGGCCGAATCGTCCAAGTACGTGTACACGTTCACCGTGGTCTGGAAGAACCCCTGCGATCCGGCCATTAACCATAGAAGCGCACCCAGGATAACCAGCGCCGCGATCGTCATCAGCCCGACTTTGAGCTGCGCCCATTTTGTCTTGCTCGCACTCGGCATAAACGGTTACGCGCCTCCCGGGTTCAAGAACTTCCGCACATAAGGGTCCGGGCTCGCCTGAAATTCCGACACGGTTCCCTCAAACGTCAAGCGGCCGCGGTCCATCACGAAAATCTTGGTGCCGGCCTGCACTCGCGGATCGTCCGGCTCCCAGCGTTCGATTTCACCACTGTTGGGATTGTACCGAAACTTCGCCATCAATTGCCCATCCTGGTAGCGGTGCGTCGCCATAATGGTCGCGGCGTGCCGCAGATCGCGCTCTTTAAGGATGAGCGCGATAATGGTGTGGGCCGTGATCGGGTCCAGGCCCGCGGTGGGGGAATCGTAGAGCACCAGGTCCGGCTCGGTCACCACGGCGCGAGCGATGCCCACGCGGCGGCGCATGCCGCCGGACAACTCACTGGGAAACTTCTCCAGAGTGGCCTCCAATTCCACGAAGCGAAGGGCCTCGCGGACACGATCTTCCACCACTCGTCCATCGCCATTGGCGCGGAACTTCTCTAGCAGGGCTCTTTGGTTCAGCAGAGGATAGGACACGTTTTCGGCGATGGTCAACGAATCGAACAACCCGCCTTCCTGGAAAAGAACCCCCACGCGGGCGCGCAGATCGAAGAGCTCCCGCTCTTTCATGTGCGTGATGTCTTCGCCCAAAAGAAAAACCCGGCCGGAATCCGGTTTCACCAATCCCATCGCCGTTTTGAGCAGCGTGGATTTACCGCTGCCGGCGGCACCGTAAATCACGCGTGCCTCGCCGGCGCGTATCTCAAAGGACACGTGGTCGAGCCCCGGCGCGTCGCCAAAATGGAGACTGACGTCGTCGAATCGAACGGCTGTGGAAGGTTGGGGCGTCACGAGTCTCGTCACAAGTTCACAAACACGCGGCCTATAATGGTGGTCAGCACGAAAATCCACACGGAAGACACGACCACGGCGCGCGTGGTGGCACGACCTACGCCCTGCGTTCCGCCGGTGGTTTGCAGTCCGTAAAAGCAGCCCACCAGGGCAATGACAATGGCGAACGCGAACGGCTTGATCAAACCTTGCACGATATCGTTGTACTCAATGGCCTGCCAGGCGGAAGTCCAGTACTGCGACGACGCGATACCCAGCATGAAATTGGAAATCAGGAACCCGCCGACCAGGCCTATGAAATCCGCGATGACGGTGAGCAACGGCAACACGAAAGCGGTGGCGATCAACCGCGGCGTCACCAATTTCTGAATGGGGTCCGTACCCAGCGCGCGCATGGCGTCGATTTGCTCGGTCACCTTCATGGATCCCAGTTCGCTGGCAATACCGCTGGCGTTGCGTCCGGCGACCAGCAGCGCAGTCAGCACCGGCCCCAGTTCCCGCACCAGCGTGAGAGAAACGATGATCCCCACTTGCCCCTGCGCGCCGTACCGTGTAAGCGTACGCGCCATCTGCATGGCCATGACGATTCCACTAAATAGCCCCACCAGACTGACGATGAACAGAGATCCGACGCCGATAATATCCATCTGCAAAAAAATGTCGCTTGCATAGTGGGGACTGCGAAAGACGTTGCGGAAGGCGCGGCCACTCAGCAGGACAAAATCCTGAAACGCCTCGAGGGGCCGTTTTAGTAGATCGAACAATCCAAGTCCCCCGTCATGCTGGACGTTTCCGAGTTTCCCGCATTCGCGAATGTTAACATGAGAGGCGGCACGTGAAAGGCCTCACTGACATTCCCGGAATCCTGGTCGGCCATGCTTCCGATTATGACGGATTGACGGGGTGCACTGTCATCCTGTGCGAAAGCGGCGCGGTGGCCGGCGGCGACATCCGCGGCTCCGCCACCGGCCTTGAAGAGTGGGATCTGCTGAACCCGATGCACGTCACGGACCGTATTCAGGGCGTGATTTTCTCCGGCGGTAGCGCGTTCGGCCTGGAATCGGCCAGCGGCGTGCGGCGGTTTCTGGAGCACAAGGGCGTGGGCTTCAAGACCGGAGCCGGCGTGGTTCCACTGGTGGTGGGTGCGATCCTCTACGACCTTGGAATCGGCAAGAAAAACGTGCGGCCAGGACGGGAAATGGGGGAGGCTGCCGCCGGCGCCGCGACGGCGAACCCCGTGGCGGAGGGCGCGGTAGGCGCGGGCACGGGCGCGACCGTAGGCAAGCTGCTGGGGATGAAACAGGCGATGAAATCCGGCCTGGGATCGTGGACCGTGACCCTGGAAGGCCAGAATGCGGGGGTGGCGGTTGCGGCGCTGGCCGTGGTGAATGCCGTCGGCGACGTGCGCGATCCCGCGACGGGCAAGATCGTGGCGGGCGCCCGCACGTCTCCTACATCGATGGATTTCGCCGACAGCGCGAAGCTGATGAAAGGCGGCGGGCCCTCCAGCTTCACGCGCCGCAACACCACGCTGGTGGTGGTAGCCACGAACGCGGCACTCAACAAAGTGGAGGCCACCAAGCTTGCGCAACTCGGCCAGTTGGGCGTCGCACGCACCATTTATCCGGTCAACACGATGTCGGACGGCGATATCGTGATCGCGCTTTCCATCGGCACCGCACGCGCGCCGGTGGATGCTTTGGGAGTGGCGGCGGCCGAGGCCGTCTCGGAAGCCATCCTGCGCGCGGTGCGGCTGGCCCCCACGCTGGGCGGCTTGCCGGGGCTCAAGAAATAGCGTGAATCGTCACCCGGCCTATACCGCCGATCAGACCGCCGCGGAGATCTGAATGGGGATTCCGTGCCGGGCGAGCACGGCCTCGACATCTTTTTTCATCAGCCGGGAGGCGTCGTAGTCCACGGTGATCCTGTCGAGCGTGGGGGCAAGTTGCACGCGGGCCATTCCGTAAGTGGCGTGCACACGCGCGACGGCGTCCAGATCTCCAGCGCCCAGCGGACGGAGGAGGTTGTAACTGAGAGTGACTTTGGTCATGTCGAAGATTCAGAATATCACCGGAGCCGCGCCGGGCGAGGCGACGCTACGCGATTTGAAGTCAGTGTTCCAGCTTCCACAAGATCTGCCGCAGCATCCCCAGCCACACTTCACCGTCATGGGCGTTCAGATTCATGCGGCGCACCAGACGCCGGATTTTCATCTGCGTGGACCCCTCGGTGCGAGTGTGGACGTAACCGGAGCGTGCCAGAACATTCTCGAGTGACGCTGTAATCCGCTCCACATCGGCGGCGGCGGCGGCGCGCTTGGATTCCGGCGCGATTCTCGCCGCGGCCGGGCTGCGCGCGATTTCATACAAACACACTGCCACCGCCTGCCCCAAATTCATGGACGCATGCGCATCGCGCGTGGGAATGCGCATCAGCCAATGGCAGTGGCTGATATCTTCATTGGAAAGGCCAAATTTTTCCGAACCGAACAGTATGGCCACCGGCGCCGCCGCCATTTTCCGCGCGATGAGCTTGCCGCCGTACTCCAGCCGCCGCAGGGGATGTTCCAGCACACGCGGACCGGTGGAGGTAGTTCCCACCACCAACCCGCAATCCGCCACGGCGGCGGCGACGGTGGGAAACTCAAGAGCGTCCGCCAAGACTCCTAGCGCCTTCACGGCTGACTTGGCCTCGCGAAACGCCACCTGGTAGGGGTTCACCAGCCGCAGTTCGAAAAATCCGAAATTGCTCATCGCGCGCGCGGCGGCCCCGATATTGAGCGGGTTACGCGGGGACACCAGAACGATTTTGAGATTCGGGGACGCGGGAGCGGCACCGGCCGGCACGGTTTGGTTTACGTCAGGCTTGGGCATCGCGGCGCACGGCGTCCAACACGCCGTTGACGAAGGCAACCGATTCGTCGCCGGAAAACTGGCGCGCCAGTTCCAAGGCTTCATCGATCACGATGGCAGCCGGCGTGCCCACTTCCGCCATCTCATAAACGGCCAGGCGCAGGATGTTGCGGTCGACGGCGGGCATGCGCTCCAGGCGCCAGTTCTCGGACTTTGCAACGATGCGCAGGTCGATTTCAGCGGACTTGGCAACCGTCCCGCGCACCAGCGATTCCATGAATTCGTCCGCGTCCGCGGCGCCGGGCTCGTCGTCGGGACCCTGCGAACTCAAGGTTTCGTAAAACGCGGCGATGGCATCCTCTATAGGTTGTTTGCGCTGATCCCAAGCAAACAGCACTTGCAAGGCGTGTTCACGGGAACGGCGGCGCGCCGGCATGATTAGCGAGTCCCGCCCTGACCACCGGGAAATCGCGCCATCTCAACCGCCGTCATCGCGGCGTCGAAACCCTTGTTCCCGGCTTCCCCGCCAGCGCGTGCCTCGGCTTGGGCGGCAGTATCCGTCGTCAGCACGCCGAACGCGACCGGCACGCCGGTCTCAAGCGCGACGTGCAGCAAGCCGCGCGCACATTCGCCGGCGACGTAATCGAAGTGGGGTGTCTCCCCGCGAATCACGCACCCCAGCGCGATAATCGCGTCGAAGTCGCCGCCTGAAAGTCTCTTCGCGGCGAAGGGCAATTCGAAGGCCCCTGGTACGCGAAACACTTCGTGGCTCGCGGCTCCCGTTTTCCTGAGCGCTTCTCGCGCGCCTTCCAGCAACTGCTCCGTAATCGCGCCGTTGAAGCGTGCCACCACGATGGCGAAGCGCAAGCCCGTCGCGTCAAGGTGCTTCCAGATGAGAGAATCCGCGGACATCGTGGGATAATTGAAATTCGGCGCTTCCGAAGCCTCATCATACCGCAGTGGCGCCAACCAACACCCTACATGGATCCTCAGCACATTCGCAATTTTTCCATCATTGCGCACATCGACCACGGCAAATCGACACTGGCGGACCGCCTTCTGGAAACCACCGGCGCGTTGTCGCAGCGTGAAATGATGGCGCAGGTGCTGGACTCCATGGACCTGGAGCGCGAACGCGGCATCACCATCAAGGCCCACGCCGTGCGCCTGGAATACCATGCGAAGGACGGCCAGGATTATCAACTCAACCTGATCGACACGCCCGGCCACGTGGACTTCACCTATGAAGTCTCGCGCAGCCTGCAAGCCTGCGAAGGCGCCCTGCTGGTGGTGGACGCGTCCCAGGGAGTGGAGGCGCAGACGCTGGCCAATACCTACCTGGCGCTGCACCACAATCTGGAAATCATTCCGGTCATCAACAAAATCGACTTGCCCAGCGCGGAGCCCGAGCGTATCCGCGAACAAATAGAAACCGTCATCGGCCTGGACGCGAGCGAAGCGATCCTGGCAAGCGCGAAACAAGGCGTGGGAATCGCCGAAATCCTGGAGGCGATTGTACAGAAAGTTCCACCGCCCAAGGGTTCGCCCGACGCGCCGCTCCGCGCCCTGATTTTCGATTCCTGGTTCGATCCCTACCGCGGCGTCATCATCCTGGCCCGCATCATCGACGGCCGCATTCGCAAGGGCCAGAAGATCCGCCTGTGGGCCACCAAAAGCGTGAACGACGTGGAAGGCCTGGGTTATCAATCGCCGAAACCGATCCCCTGCGATGAACTGTCGGCCGGCGAAGTGGGCTTCATCCACGCCAACATCAAGACGGTTTCCGACGCGCAGATCGGCGATACCATCGTCGATCACGCCAATCCGGCGGAGGAGCCTCTGCCGGGATTTGAAGAGCTGAAGGCGATGGTGTTCGCGGGCCTCTACCCCGTGGAATCGCACGAGCACGGCCTGCTGCGCGATGCATTGGAAAAGCTGCGCCTCAACGACAGCGCTTTCACCTTCGAGCCGGAGCACTCCGCCGCGCTCGGTTTCGGATTCCGCTGCGGCTTCCTGGGACTGCTGCATCTGGAGATCATTCAAGAACGCCTGGAGCGCGAATTTCAGATCGACCTGATCACCACCGCGCCCGGCGTTCGCTATCGTGTTACCACCACCGATGGCACGGTGATCCAGGTGGAGAATCCGCAGAAATTCCCAGATCCTTCCAGCATCAAGCAGATTGAAGAACCGATCATTGACGCCACCGTAATCACGCGCGAAGACTCCCTGGGCGAGATCCTGAAGCTGCTCGAAGAGAAGCGCGGCAATCAAAAGAAGTTCGAGTACATCGGCACGGGCCGCGTGCTGCTGGTTTATGAGCTGCCGTTGAACGAGATCGTGCTCGATTTCTACGACCGCTTGAAATCGGCCTCGCGCGGCTACGCGTCGCTGGATTACCAGCTGTCCGGGCATCGCATCTCGCCCATGGTGAAGCTGGATGTGCTGGTGGCGGGCGAGCCGGTGGACGCGCTATCCATGATCACCCACCGCGACGTGGCCTACGAACGCGGCAAGAACCTGATCAGCCGCCTGCGCAAGCTGATCCCGCGCCAGCAGTTCGAGGTGGCGCTGCAAGCGGCCATCGGCAACAAGATCGTCTCCCGCGAAACGATCTCAGCCATACGGAAAAATGTGCTGGCCAAATGCTACGGCGGCGACATCAGCCGCAAACGCAAGCTGCTTGAGAAGCAGAAGGAAGGCAAGCGCAGGATGAAGCGCGTGGGTAGAGTGGAGATTCCGCAGGAGGCGTTCTTGGCTGTGTTGAAGGTGGGGACAAGTAGCGACGCGGAGTGATCTCATGCTGCTGGTGATCTTCGGAGCCGGTGCGTCGTATGATTCGGTTTCAGCTCTTGAGACCGAACGTTGGTCGCGCGAAACGGGGCGCGGGGAACGCCGTCCGCCACTGGCTGACGAACTTTTTGCAGGGACCGCACCTTTCCGCGCTATCGCCAACAAGTACCCACGCTGTCAACCTCTTATCCCGGAGTTGGCGCCACGTAGCGGACTCTGGTGGTTTCTCGGATTTCGTGGTTAATCGCCGGGTCGAAACCTTCCTGACTAGCTGAGCCTTCCGACCGCATCGGCCAAATACGGATGCTACGCCGCATACCGGATCACTTCGAGTTCCGCCGAACGGTCGACGCCTGCCAGCAGCGCGTCAACGCGAACCATGGTGGCGTGTTCCAACTCCGTGTCCTGACACTGAACACACTGCAAAACGGGAAGCGATTTCAAGACGACGATGGTCGAATCGCTGATCTTGAACGGGAGGTCCGTGACCCGCGGTTCAAGCTGTCCACCACATACTCTGCATCTCATACCGCTTTTCTCCTCAGCTTCAAGTTCACCAAGTTCTAGCGCCACTCCGGAAACGGATTCGCCTTCACCTTCCGGCAGGCCTCAAGCAAGTCCGGAACGCGCCGGCGGCGGCGCATCAGGCGTTCGAGCAGGCGGGCCAATTCGGCCTCGTCTCCCACCATCCAAGCCGGAGGAATCTGCTTGACTGCTTGATCCACGACGGCCTCCGGAAAATGGACAATGCGATCAAGCCAGGGCTCGAAATCCTGCAAACCCTGGACGTTCGCGTATACCAGGGAGCGGTGATACACGCCCTGCAACGGCACGTCGTTGAGGCGCCAGTGGTGGCCTTCGAAGACGAACCCGTGGTCGATCATCAGCGCCACGAAGCCCACCTGCAGCGGGTCCGCCTGGTGCGTGGGCAGCCACTCCTTTAGCCGCGCGCGGAAAAAGACGGCCTGACGCGAATCGGCGTTCCCCATCCACTGGTCGACGGCGAGCATCCCTCGGAAATCGTGCAGATTTACCACCTTGGTGAGCAGCGAGTCCGGAAGAAAATCATACACCACTATGCGCGCCGGATCGCCGGGAAAGCGGGAACCGAAGTGCCACCCCGGTTCGGCCGCCTGTCTGGTGCTGCCCAACTGGATGTGGACGTCGGGATTGGCGGCCAGGAATTCGGGCGTCACCCGTACAATGGCCGCCTCGGCCGCCGGCAGGCCCAAGTACTTCAGGAACACGCTGGCAATCCACTCGTTCACCAGCACGCGGCGATGCTGCGGGTTGTTGGAAAACTTGACGACGTAAAAATGGCCGTCCACGGCTTCCAGCAGGTGGGCCTGCGCTCCTCCGCGCATCTTCCGGATCAGACGGCACGCGTCAACCGGCATGCGGGGTGCGCGGAATGCAAGACGGCGTCTGTGGGTTTCGCTTCAAAATGCAGTACCCTTAGAAATTATATGCCGGATGATAAAGATACCACGCAGCGCCCGCCAGGCGCGAGCAAAGAAGAAGTAGCTTTGGAGCTGATGAAGTTCGTCGCGTCGACCACCGGGATGGGCAAGACCTCCACCGGCGCCGGCTTTGGAGGGAAGGCTCCCAAGACTCCCGAAGAGCAGGTGGACGCCCTATTGCAGCTCTACGAACGCTGCCGGGGAGCGGTGGGCAAATAGATCGCGCCGGATGTCGAAATTGGCGTTGCCGTCGCGCAGCGCCTCCCCGGCCTCGAGGCCCTTGTACGCAGCGTTCCGCCGATATAGCCTCGAAGCGGGAGGTGACAGGTGCAAATACGAACACTCGCCCGATACGCAATTTCGATCTTGGCGCTCGCCCAGGCGGCTCTCGCCGGTCCCCCTCTGGCATGCAAATGGATCGCTGTCCCCGGCTCTCTATTTGAATCGCTGGATGCACTTCGCCAAAGGGCGATGTCCGCCGACGATTCCCTGGCCAAAACGCAAGCCGCGCTGGCCACGCTGACCCAGCTCCGGGCGGCGATGAAGCCCGGTGATCCGCTTTCGTTGTTGAAAGCAGGCTTCTGGGCGGAAACAATGCACGAAATAGGAATCGCGCCGGACACGGACGGCCCGGAGCTGATCATGAATGCGCTCGCGTTGCGCCCGAACGATCCGGAGTACGCCATTTTCGCCGCGCTGGCGCACATGCAGAAGCACCCGGCGCTCTTCCGCAAGCAGTGGGATCGTGCGCGCGCGTTGTCAACGTCTGGATCGGCGGCCGCGCGGAATTTGAGAACGATCGAGACGATCTATTCCGGCATTTACCCAGAGCTGTTCCGCTAAGCGCCGGCACGTGTTTCGCGCGAGCACACTGTGAAGCGCGGGCCGTGAAAACCGCCTCGCCCACTTCCCTTCCCTGCCAGGAAATTCCCCGCCTCGGCTATTTCTTGTGCTTGGCCGCTTTCTTCGACACCTTCTTCGGCGCGGCGCGCTTCGGAGCTTTTTTCTTAGCTTGAACTTTCTTCCCAGCTGCCTTCTTGGCCGCACCCCGTTTGGGCGCTTTCTTAACGGCGGCTTTCTTGACGGCTTTCTTGACGGCGGCTTTCTTGACGGCTTTCTTGACGGCGGCTTTCTTGGCCGCGGCTTTCTTGACGGTTTTCTTGGGCGCTGCCTTCTTCGCCGCAGCCTTTGCGGCCTTCGGGGCGGCCTTCTTCGTGGCTGCTTTTTTGACAGCTTTCTTGGCAGCCGGCTTGGCCGCAGCCTTCTTGGCGGCGGGCGCGGAGGCGGCCTTCTTCACCGGCTTACGCGCGAGGGGCGCTTTGACGGCCATCGCCGGCGTTCCAGTGACTTCCTCAATCGTCACGACTTCGGCAACCACCACGGACGGAATCAGCGTGGGCGCGGCTTCGGACAGCGGCAGATCGTCGTCATCCAGCCCATAGTCTCCCATGTCGTCGTCCAGGCCGATGTCCGCGCCTTCATCGAAGTCGTCGAGCCCATCGTCACTCATCGATAGCCGGTACTCGTTCATTCTTGATGCCTCCTTACAGGCGTAATCAGACCATAGAATATCGCGTTTTTCCACGAAGGCAAGCAAAAAAGGTGAGGGATGCCGTGCGGCCCGTATCACTGCGGCACCGGCGCCCTCCCCAGCGCTAGCCGCGCGAAGCGCCCGCGCGCCGGGCAGCGGACGCAGATGGTTTCGTCTTTCCCGATGGACGGCTGTTCTTGTTTTGCGCGACCGCCTTGCCGCTGGCCCGCCGCCCCTTCGGGAGGGTGTCTTTGGCGCTTGCAGGAACACGCCGGTCGGCCGGGTAAGCCACAGGGATCGCGATCCATGAGCCAATCTCAGGCGCTCCGTCCTGGCTAGCACCCCCATCGTTGGCGGCACCGTTGCCGACACCAACGTGGTTGGCCGCCGCCAAAGCCGCCGTGCCCGTCTTAAACCTCTGCGCCAGCTCCGCGAACGTCTCCCCCGCACCCAAACGATGCACGCGCCACGCGTCCCGCCGGTTCGCCGGGATCACGCGGAACGCCGCCTCCAGCTGCTGCAGGCTGCCTTTGGGAACGTGAATCGAATGTCCTGCGGGAGCCACTAACCGCGTCACGCTGGGGTTCAATTCGCGCATTTCCGAGACTGTCCTGTCCACGGCATCGGCGATCAACGCCAGATGCGTGGGCGATTCCACTTCCAGAGTTTCGTATTCCAAGGCCGGCTCCAGATCCAGGTTTTCCAGGCCATAATCCTTGGCGTTCTTCGCCATGATGGTCATCGCCAGAATCGCCGGCACGTAGTTACTGGTTTCCTTGGGCAGCACGTTGAGCCGTTTCAACTGCCAGTAATCTGCGTAGCCGGTGCGCTGAATGGCGCGATCGACACAGCCCGGGCCGCAATTGTAGGCGGCCATGGCCAGATACCAGTCGCCGAAGTGCTCATACAAGTCATGCAAGTGGCGGGCGGCGGCGCGCGTGGCCTGTTCGGGGTCCATGCGGTCGTCGGTGGAAGCGGTCTGTTTCAGTCCGTACTCGCGGCCGCGGAACGTCGCGAACTGCCATATGCCGACGCATTTGGCGCTGGAAACCGCCCGCGGGGCGAATCCCGATTCCGCTTGCGCGAGGAAGATCAATTCCAGGGGCACGCCTTCTTCGGCCAGAATCCGGTCGATCATCGGCTTGTAACGCCCGGAGCGGCGGATGCCATAGCTAAGGATCTTCTTGCCGCGCGTCCCGGAAAAGAAATTGATGTAGCTGTTCACTGCATCGCTTTCCTCCAGAGGAAGCTGGGAGGCGGTAGCCATCACCTGTTCACGGACCTTGTTCCGGAGGTTAGGGTCCACCGGGAAGGTCATGTTAAGGATGCCATCGAGGGGCGAGTTTTCAAAGGCCGTTTCCGTCTCCGGCTCACCGGCGGCGTGCTGATCGGCGTCATACCGGTATATTGCCTCAACCAGCGTCTCAATGCGGCGCTCCAAACGTGTCCGGTCGGTGACGTTTTCCGGAGCGGTCATCAGGATGGAGAGCGCCTGGTCAAACTCCCGCCGCGCATCCTCGGTCCGGCCCTCCTGGTGAGCGCGTTTCCCCGCTGCAAAACGGTCATCGGCACGCGTGATGAGGAAGTCGCTGTCGGTGGGACGGGGAACCAGCGGAAGGGAGGCTGCGAAATTCGGGGTTTCGGACGCGAAATAAGCGAGGCTGACCGAGGGCGGTTCAATAGACTGGTGAGCGTTCGGAGCCGCGGGCGCTGGCGGGACGAAATACCTGCGGAACTGCTGCGCAGAGGGATTCGCGGCGGCGCAGCCCATAAGACCCACTGTTAGCGCCATCAGCGCCACGGCGCAAAAAAGCGCCTTTAGCCGCGTCATTCGGCGGCTCCAAGATGATGGTGTAACCCATACCCAAGTCCGGTGTTTCGCATGCCTTTGGTGAGTGTACCAGATCCATCGGCAGGGTTTTGGGGGGTCCGTAGGGTTGGGCCCTAGGTTTGGCCTTAGTTCAGTCACGCTGGCCCAGACGACATGGCCGCCACACTTCCCCGCTCCGAGACCTCGCGCGCTGATCCCCGCAACGCCAGCAAGCGGGTGCGCTGCCACTATCGCGCGACCACCACGGGCGTGTCCGGAGTGGCCCAGTATTCCGGCAGACCCACCTTAGTCTCGCGGAGGATCTCCAGGATGGCCTGCCGGTCCCCGGCCGAGAGCTTCGCGAACGCCTCACTTTGGTCCTTGCCGGTCAGGACATCGAACAACCGCCGGTAGACACGTGCGCGGACGCTGACCGGCATGCCGTCGAAAGCCGCGCTATATATCATGTACGACAGAGGATAGCGGAACAGGCGCGTCTTCAAATCAAGATCGCGCAAGCCGCGGCCCTTGGAGTCTCTGCCCCCGCGTTGAGGGAAGGTCCTAGTGAAAGCGGAAACGCCCGCCACCGGCTCCTTCAGCGGCGCTTCGTTGGCGAAAAGCAGGTATTTGACCAGTTCTTCGATTTCTTCGTCCAACTGCTTCCGCAGCGCCTCGCCGGTCTTGTCTTCCAGCTTGCCGTCACGCTCCGCGATGCGCGTGTCCCATCCGACGCGGACCAGCAGGTTCGTCATGCGCGTCTGATGCTCCAGCGTGAGCAGCGCTACAAGATCGCTGGTATTCGTCAAGTACCTGGACGCATCGACAATCGCCGGCAACGCGGTCAGGTTTTGCCCGCCATCGCGGGGAGGTCCGGGATTCAGCGGGTTGATGAGGCCGACGTTGTTTCCCAGATGGCGCTGCCCGCCGTGGGTGCCCGTGACGTACCATCCGCCCCAGCGCTCTTCGAAAGGCGTCCGGTGATCCGTAATGAAGGAAAACCCGTGCACATCCCCGGACTGCGGCATCTTGGGGCGCAGCGAGCTCACCAGAATTCCCGGGACCCCCAAGGTGATGGGACCCTGATGACAGCGCAGGCAATCGTCGCGGCGGGCAAAGCCAGGCTTGACGGATGGCCGCGCATCGAGCGAATACAGGAACACGCCGCGCTGCGGATCGAGTGAAGCTAACTCCAGAACGTCGCCGCCAACCACGTAGCCGACGCTCACTGCGTCGTTGAAGTAAATGGCGCGAGGGGTGCGTGGATTGATGTTCTCGGCTTGAATGCTGGTCTTTGAAAACACCAGCACCTGGGACTCGATAGGGATGCCGAATTCCTTGAGCAGGGCGGAGAGATATCCGCCTGAATTCGGCCTGTATTCGAGTTTGGCTTGGCCGGCGCGAAGACGCTTGTCGAAGCGGGCTACCGGATCGTCGGCGGGTTCCTGATCGTAGCGGATGGCGGGGTGATCCAGCGGTACGTAAAAAGTGTCCTCCAGACCGGCCGCTATGGCCCACGCCGCACCCCACCATAGCGCGGAGATCATGGCGGCGGCAGCGATACGCTGGCGGACTTGCATACTTTCAATATAGGCTGTAGGACATCGCCACGCTCCGCATGCGGCGCGCCACCGTGGCCGCTGCGGCGGCTTTTGGCTGCCTCTGGATTCGTGCTCCACTGAGAGCTATGGCGTTCGGGCTGTGGATCGACGAATCCAAGGGACTCGCGTGGGCCCAGGGCACCCACGAATATCGGCCGCTGGGAGCTGCAGTGATCGCCGTCACCGACCAGTTTCGGGGCCTTGACTTCAGGAAGACGGCTCGGCATCCCCGGCACCTCGAGAGTGGATTTGTGGGACTGTTCGCGTCGCTCGAAGATGTGAACCGGCATTTGAGGGCACATCGCGGCAAGCTGCGTGCGACGCCGGACTACGTGCGATAGCGGAATTCCTGCGCGCCGGGCGACCCAAAACGAAGAACCTCCCCGGCTACCCGTCCTTTCACTGGTACTAAGTGTCCAGTGGTCCCTCAGGCAATCCCCTAATCCTCTGGCCCCAAGCTGCCGATCTCCTACATGCATGGGTGTAATGCCACTAAATACGCCGCCGGCCGAAAAACACGAAGTGGACCGTCTCAAGAGCGCGTTCCTGTCGAGCCTGAATCATGAGATCCGCACGCCCGTGAGTGGGATGCTGGGTCTGCTCGATTTGCTGCTGGAAACTCCTCTGAATGAGGAGCAGAAGGGTTACGTTACCACCACGAAGACGTGCGCGGAGGACCTGTTCCGTCTGTTGAGCGCCACGCTGGAATACGCCTCCCTGGAATCCGGCGGGACGAAGCTTGACGAATCTGAATTCAGCGTGAAAGAAGTGGTTGGAGCCGCAGTGGGCCCGGAAGCGGCCAAGGCTGCGGCCAAGGGCCTACGTCTGGTGACAACGCTCGACGCGACGCTTCCGGAAACCCTCATCGGCGACGCGGGCCGGATCACCCAAGTGATTTCCCATCTATTGGATAACGGCGTGAAATTCACTCAGCGCGGGAGCGTGGAACTTAAACTGTCGTTCGAACCGCTGGGGGAAGGACGCGGGCGCCTGAATATCGCTGTGCGCGACACTGGGATCGGAATTCCCTCGGAGCAGCGCCAGCACCTGTTCGAATCTTTCCGCCAATTGGATCAAGGGCCGACTCGAAATTATCCCGGTGTGGGGCTGGGTCTGGCGCTATCGAGCAAACTGGTTTCACTCATGGGTGGAGCGATCGAGGTCCAGAGCGAGCCGGGAGTAGGCTCCATTTTCCGGGTCCATCTGCGCTTGCGGATACCGGAGCAGCTCCACGCTGCCGCCACTGTTGCCGAACCGCCGGCCAAGACTACGACACAGGATTCTGCTTCGACGGGTACGGCCATCTTGGCGGTGGACGATAATCCAGTGGGTTTGACGGTCATCCGGCGTGCACTGGAGCGCCAAGGCGTGCAAGCGGACACGGTCCTGGACGGCGAATCCGCACTGCGCGCTGTGAAGAACAAACGCTACGATCTCATTCTGATGGATCTTCAAATGCCCGTCATGGATGGGTTGCAAACCACCGTGGCGATTCGCAAAGTGGCCGGATACGAAAACGTGCCTGTTCTGGCGCTGACCGCGGACTTTTCCGACGAGACACGGATCCGCTGCCAGCGGCAGGGACTGCAGGGGTTCATCGCCAAGCCGGTGGAAGCCACCGTACTGTGGCAGACCATTCAGCGCTTTCTCAGCCAACCCGCTCGCCGGACCTAATGCACACCGTCTGGTTCGTCGCTGCGTGTGGTAAGTGGGAGTGATTTGGATGGGGCCGATTCGACGATCGGCTCATAGTGCTCGACTGTCGGAAATGGATCGTAAAAGCGATGGAGCAGGCGCTTCCATTCCTGGCACGGCCCGGATTTTCGGAATCTCTCGGTGTGATGCTGCAGCGATTCCCAGCGCACCAGAAGGATGTAGCGGTCGGGACGTTCCACGCAGCGTTGCAGTTCGTGAGAGATGCAACCCTCGGCGGCGGCGATGATGGGCGCGGCTTTCTGGAACGCAGTCTCAAATTCGTTGCGCTTGCCCGGAATCAAGTCGAGAATCGCGACCTCGAGAATCATATCCGATTTACTGCCGCCTCCTCCCTCCCGTCCATGCGGCATCCATGCTATTGCCGTTACTGTAACCCGAGTGCCTTGGCTGGATTCGTCTTGGACATCAGATCGATCTCAGCCTGAGTGAGGCCTGCCTTGCGCAGGACCTCGAAGTAAGCGGCGAGGCCATCGGGATGCACCGGATTGTTGGGCTGGCCCAGGTCGCTAGACAGAATGCAGTTGGCGGGACCCACCGCTCGGATCACCCTCGCGAAATCGGCGGCGGTGGAACTGGGTTTCGCGCCAATCAAGTTCCCGTAGACGAATTCAATCATGGCTCCGTCCCGAACCGCCTCCTGCATCTGCGGGATGGACATGCGGATGGGTGGGGCAATGGCGTGCGTGACCACCACGTGCCGCACGCCTTGCCGCTTAGCTTCCTTGACCAGCATCAGACCTTCTTCCGCCGAAGAATGTCCGGTCTCCATGGTCAGCTGGCTCTTGGCAATCAATGCGATCACGTCGCGAACTTCGGGCAGCAACTGGCCGTTCTTGGAAACGGAAACGAACGGGCGGTTCGCTTTCTCGTAGCGCGCAGCGTTCTCCGAATCGAACGTGGGGAACCACACGACTTTCCCGTAGCCTCCGGCCATCATGATCATCCGCTCGACGGCCGCCGGGTTCACGCCGCCGACCGAGCGGTTCAAGTCGATACCGCCGAAAATCTCAATCCCGGGCACTTCCTTACGGACGATATACGCCAGGGCCGCCGTCGATTCGTAGTGATTCTTCAGCACCAGTCCGCGCATGCCGCGTGCTTTGGCCAGCTTCGCCAGATCGATTGCGTCGATGGAGCGCGCCGTGCTGTCGGGGCTGCTATGGGCGTGGATGTCGATTACGCCGTCCAGACGGGCTTGGCCGAGCGCGACGGCCGCCGTAAGACATGAACTTAAGACCAGCTTGCAGAAGTTAGCGTGCAACCCGGGCCTGTAACCGCTTCCCGACCGTGGCTGCCCGGCAACGGTTTCCGAGCCACGACCGTCAGGGAGCGGTGCAGGACAGCATGAATCTGAAATGAATCGCATGGCACATAATCTCCCTTTGTCATCAAAAAGTCGCTATGGGATTCAGCGGGGAACCGGTTCCACCACGAATCGGTAGCGGCGCGGCAGTTAGCAGAAACTCCCAGCGTTTGCGCGCGGCGGCGGCTTCGCTGAGCGCCTCTAAATCACAGTTATCGAATAAATGAATGCCCAAGTAGAGCAGCGCAAAATCGTGCACGGCGCCCCGCAAAGGAGCCGGCGCGACGTACTGCGGGTGGTCGCTGCCCAACAGTGCGATGTCGCGCTTCTTAAGCCACGGAATCACGGATGGATCGAGCCCCGCCGACCTGGCGCCTTCGGCCCGCCCGCGCAACCATGGACCGGCAGCCTTGCGGCGCGCCCATACGCCCGTACGCACAAAGAGCGCGTCACCGGCACCCACTTTCACGCCCGCCTGTTTTTCCCAGGCCTCCAGGTCTTCCACGTAAATGGGAGTACCCGGCTCCAGGTACGGCACGCCTTTGAGACGCGGGATATCGATTAGAACGCCGCGCGTGAAAATACCGCTCTTCAGGTTGTGGATCGAATTCTTCGCGTGGCCTTCCTTCATCACCGCGTCCGCGTTCGGCGAATAGCCGTTGAAAAAAACGCCATCCGCGTTGATGTGCGCCAGCGAATCCAGGTGCGTGTGGGTGATGCCGTGATAAGTGATGGCGATGCGATCCGCGCCGATCGCGAGCATGGTGTGGTCGTATGGGTTGGGATTATCGACCGCCTTGACGGTGTCGGCGTCGCTGGCAAGCGAAACCGAGAAGCCTTCCTTCACCAGTCCCGCGGCCTGCTTGCGTTTCGCGGGTGTAACCAGGTTCAGCGCGCCAATCTGATCGTCCTTGCCCCAGCGTCCCCAATTCGACAATTCCTTCTTCCAGCGCTCATAGTCGGCTTCGGACACGTTGTGATTGGACGCGCTTGCTTGCGAGAAAAGCCGCCCCGCGCCGACGGTTGCGCCGGTGAGCACCACGCACAGGACCACCGTTGTCTTTTTCATAATGCGTTCCTCTCATCGCACTGCTACGGGCGCGACCGTGGAACCGGTGGCGCCCTGAAGCTTAAGAGGTTCAAGAATGAAGGCGAACTCGGACACCTGCTTGGCGGCCAGTTCATCCAGCTTCATGTTCTCCAACAGATGAATGCCGTTGACCACCAGCATGATCTGGTGGACGGGCAGGCTGATCTGCTTATCCGGATTGGGGGAAATTTCCACGGGCGCCACGTCGGAGCCCACCAGCATCGGATCCTGACGAGCCAACCATTCCGCCGCCGGTGCACCTATGCCCGGATTGCCTTTCGAGTAACGCGCGTTGTCCACGCCCCACAACTTGCCCCAGCCGGTGTGGATGAACACCGCGTCGCCCGGTTCAATCGTCAAGCTCTGCCGCTTCAGCGCCGCTTGCAGGTCGGCCACGGTTATTTCATACGTATCGGGCAACATCGCGACGCTTTTCAGCGCCGCCACGTCGATCAGCACTCCGCGCGTCATCAGAAAACCCACGTTCTCGATTCCCAGCTTGGTGAAGCCGTTGCGCGTGGAAACTTCGTCGACTTTAAAGCAGTTGTACATGCTGTTGCCGACGGTCTGGTGGCTGAAACCGTCGAACTGCGTGCCCACCTGGCCCATTTCGGCAACAATCAATTCCTCGTTCGACCCGCGCCGGTTGCTCTCCGCCACCATCGTGGTGCGCTTGGTGTTGAGGCTGAAGCTGCGCCCCGCGGAAAGCGGCATGGAGGCGGAGAGCACTCGCCCAAGCTCGATCGCTTCGCCCGTGCGAATCAGGCGCGCGGCGCGCAGCACGGTTGCAGGCTTCATGTGATTCCCCGCTCCGCGTTGATCGCCCGCGCCCCACTTGGAGGGGCAGCGCTGCGCATCGGCCGGCGGTTGCCACGTCTGCGCGCGCAGTGCTGTGGATGCCAGAAAGGCTGTGCAAATGACGAACAGTTTGGGAAGGAGCATATGGAAATCCTCGACCCCTGATTCTACACCGAATGTTAGCCAAGCGCCGGGCGAATAAAACCGTATTTTGGCAACCACGGGGCGGGAACCGCTCCCGTCACGCCGGAAGGTTCTTGCGAAATACGAGGTGATTTCGCCCGTCGCGATAATCGTAACGAAGCTCATCAGCTAGCTTCTTGACCAGGAAAATACCCAAGCCGCCGGGACGGCGTTGTGCGATAGGAACGTTGAGATCCGGATCTTCGCGCAGCAGAGGATTGTAGGGTGCGGCATTATCGATGACCTCGATTTCATACGCCGAGGGTTCGAACGAGACACGCACCCGAATTTCAGATGCCTGGCCGGGTTGAAAGCCATGCCGGATCACATTGCTCAGAATTTCCTCCAGCGCGAGCGTCGCGTCCATCTCCCCTTCGGGCGGCAATTCGCGCTGCGCCCATAAAGCCCCCAGTGCTTCGCTTAAGCGTGCGACTTCATGGATGTCATTAGTAACTTCGAAAACGTGGGTGGCGGCCGGCATGGCGTGGATACTCACGATTGTAGCGGCATGCGGATAGCCGCACCAAGTGGTGAAAGTGGTGCTAACATGGCGGGTATGCGAAGGGCCACGGTTACCATCGGCAAAGACATCGAAGCGCCGCTGGAAGCCTACCTTAGGCAGCAAGAGATTACACCCGCGTTAACCGCGGTGGTGCAAGCGGCGCTCAAGGAATTCCTCGGCCGCAGAGGCTTTTCCCAGGAAGCGCGCAAGTTCCGCATCACCCCCGCCAAGAAAGGCAGCGGCACGAGAGATGTCAGCGTCCGTCATGATCGTTATCTTGCCGGGATATGACGCCGTTGATTCTGGCCGATACCGGACCTCTCTACGCCCTGGCGGATCCCTCCGATCAATATCACTCGCGGGCGAACTTGGAGTTGGCGGCTTTGGGGCGGCGCCGCCTGGCGATCGCGATCCATTACGCAACGCTGTGTGAGGCGTATACGCTGATGCTGCGCCGATTGGGCGGGAAGTATGCCCGGCAATGGCTGGGTGAAATGTTCGACGGCGCGGTACTTCTTAGCCCCGAGCCGGCCGATTATGCAAACGCCGCCGGTTTCCTGGAACGCTTCGACGATCACGCAATCACTTTGGTGGATGCCGTAACGGCGGCTCTCGCCATCCGGTTGGAAATTCCCGTGTGGGCCTTCGACTCACACTTCGTCCTCATGCGCACCCGGCAGCGGCGCTGACTTCTCACCCCGTGTTCGAGTGAAACGGGTCCGGCCCCGGCCGCGCTGGTTCCGGGCTTTCGATATCCAGATTCACGACGATGGGTTCCTGCCCGCTGCGCACCACCACGGCTTCCACGGGTTCGTCGGGATTGGCGTTCATCTCCTGGTGAGGTACATACGGCGGCACATAGATAAAATCTCCCGGACCCGCCTCCTCCGCGTATTCCAGCTTCTCTCCCCACCGGAAACGCGCGCGGCCCCTGACGATATACAGCACCGTTTCCAGCTCTCCATGATGATGCG
>CAMAUG010000025.1 GCA_945861255.1 Candidatus Sulfopaludibacter sp. SbA3 | reverse complement strand
AGACAGGCACTTTGTCTTCTTCGTATCCCGGTTCACCTTTGCCGGTGCGGCAATGAAACTTCCAGTAGTGCCACGGACACGTCACGAAGTCGCCGTCCAGGCGTCCTTCACCCAGCGGACCTCCCGCGTGATTGCAGATTCCAGAGAGCACGCTGAAAAGGCCGTCTTTGAAGACCACGGCGAGCCGCGTCCCCTCGATTGCGAAGGAGTGCAGCGGCTTCTCCGCCAGTTGGGCCGCCTGCCCGAGGCTCTGCCAATTGTTGGCCATTACGCCCTCCCGTCCCGTGGATCTTCCTTGGGTTCTACCATCATGCCGTAAAAGCGCGGGAAAAGGCGGAGTGAGAGCGGACCGCAACCCACGCGCGGCAGCGCGGCGATGGCTCTCTTGCCTCCTGGGACCAGGCGGACGGATTCACGAAACAATCCAGTTTGGACCGCGTTCCCTTATAATTGATGTGGGTTATGAAGTATCTTCTGACAGTTGCGTTATGTATCGCGGTCCCGGCCCTCGCCCAGGGTCCGCCAGCCGCGCCGCCGAAGCCTGCGGCTCGTGCAACTCCCGCCGCCGAGGACGCACCCGAAGCCCGCATCACGCTCGATGTCACGCGCGTGAACATGCTCTTCACCGTCTCCGACAAGAAAGGGCGCTTCATCACGAACCTTTCCAAGGAAGACTTTGAGATCACCGAAGCCAAGAAGCTGCAAGCCATCACGGAGTTCACCGCCGAGAGCGACTTGCCGTTGCGCATCGGCGTGTTGATCGATTCGAGTAACAGCATTCGCGACCGCTTCCGCTTCCAGCAGGAGGCCGCGACGGATTTCGTCAATGCGGTGATCCGGCCTGGACAAGACATGGGCATGGTAGTAAGTTTCGACAGCTCGGCGGAACTGGTGACGGATCTGACCGGCGATACGGACGTGCTGGGTAAAGCGATTCGCGGCCTGCGTCCCGGTGGCGGCACCGCGCTCTACGACGCCGTTTTTTTCGCGAGCAAGGAAAAACTGATGGGCGAGCAGCCGCGCGACAAATTCCGGCGCGCCATCGTGATTCTGAGTGACGGCGAGGATAACGACAGCCGCTATTCGCGCGAGCAGGCGCTGGAAATGGCGCAGAAAGCGGATGTGGTGATCTATTCCATTTCCACGAACATCACGCGCATCCCTACCGACGGCGACAAGGTCCTGAAGTATTTCGCCGAGGAAACCGGCGGGCTGGCGTTCTTCCCATTCAAGTCGCAAGATCTGGCGCAGTCGTTCGAGAACATCGCCAACGAGCTGCGCCACCAATACAATCTGTTCTACCGCCCGGAGCCGTTAAAGGCGGACGGCCTGTATCATCAAGTGGACATCAAAGTGAAGGGACGGAAGGAACTGATCGTCCGCGCTCGCCGCGGCTACTACGCACCGAAGTTCTAGTGCCATCTCCTTCATCGAGGCCATGGATTGATCTCGCTACGGAACTTCAATACACTCGGCTCACTCATTCTGCTGGCCGCCATGGCGCAAGTGTGCCGCGCGCAAGCGCCCCTGCAACGTATTCGCGACGCGAACGCGCATCAGTGGTGGATTTACATCGGCGATCATCCCATCCGCGGCCCCTGGGGATTTTACACGGAAGCTCAAGTCCGCAGAGCGGATTTCGGAACGCAATGGCAGCAACTACTGCTGCGCGAAGCGGTGACTTATCGTTTCTCTCCCGGCGTACAAGTGGCCGGCGGTTACGGCTCCATTCGCAGCGCGCGCTACGGAGACTTCCCCAGCGCGCAACCTGCATTTGAGCACCGCGCGTGGGAACAACTGACGGTCCGGAACGACGTCAAACCGCTGGAACTGGAGCATCGCTACCGCGTGGAGCAACGCTGGCTTCAGAACTTCAACGCGTCGGGCGATTACTCCTGGCGCTACCAGAACCGCTTCCGTTATCAATTCAAAGCGAACCTGCCGGTGGGCCCGCGCTGGTATCTGACCGGAGGCGATGAACTGTTTATTCACTTTGGAGGCAATCACGGCGCCAGTCTCTTCGACCAAAACCGCGCGTTCGCGGGCATGGGCTACAAAGTGTCGGCGCGAAACCGCCTGGAGGTGACGTACATGAACCAGTTCATTGTGCAGCGCAACGGGCGCGTGGAAGAAAGCAACCATACGATGCGGCTGCAATGGTCCTCCACCACCCCGTTGAAGCAGTTGTTCCGATAGAGCGGTAGACGGTTTACTACTTTTTATCGATGGGCGCCGCGTTTTCAGGCGGTGCGCCGGGTCCCGACGAACCTAGAAACAATTTGCGGCCGTCGGGGAACGTCACGTTGCGTCCGTTGGCCCGCAACAGCGTGTGGTCGCGCGATTGATAGCCATCCACGACAATTTCCGTGCCTGCGGGCAAGCTGTCTTTGGTGAAACCGCGGCGGAACAGCGAGTTCGGACTTCCTCCCTCCACCATCCAGACCTCCTTGGCGCCATCCGGTTTGGTGATTTCGACGTGGATCCAGGAGTGCGGATTCACCCATTCCATTTTCACCACCTTGCCCTTGAGCATCACCGGCCGGTTGGCGTCGAACTCGCCGCCGAAAGCGTGGTGGGCTGCCAGCGGCGCCGCGGCGAACGCGAATGCACTCATTATGGAGATGAAGAATTTCGTTTGCATGGGATTACCTCTTATCTGGCCTCCTACTTCTTGGCCGCGGCCGCATCCTTTTCCCGCATGCGAGCGCCGCTCAGAATCCCACCCAATGAGTAGTTGGCCTCATGGCAGGCGTACTCGTAAATGGGTTTGTCTGTGGCGGGCCAGGCGTATTCGCCGGTCCACGGCCGCTCCCACGTTGCTGGATCGTCAATCGTGAACCGGTACAACAGCGTCCGGTCGTCCAGACGGGAAAATCGCTCCACCACGTGCAGATTCTCGGTCGATCCGCGGAACCGCGTCTTATCGCTGAAGTTGGTGGTGTCCACCACCAGAGTGTCGCCCTCCCAATGACCCACGGAATCGCCCAGCCATTTGCGAATGGTCTTGGGCGCGTGCTGCGCGTTCATGCGGACGATGCGCGCGTCATGCACCATCTCGGTCATGATCATTACCGCATCGCGTGTCTGAACGATCTGATGCAGATTATTGTAAAAGTAGTTCGGCAGTATCGGAGGTCCGGAGGTGGAGCCGAAACCAATCAGGCAGCGCTCGCCCAACGGACGCCGCTCGGGATCGTCATAGGCTCCCGGCGTGGTCTCCAGTCCCGGATCGTTGCTCTCCGTCGCGTCGGACGTCGGCGCTCCAGCCGAGCCGGCGATGCGTTTCTTGGCGGCGTCGGTATAGGCCGGCACCTTGCCGTCCGCCGGATCCACCACCAATGAGCTCCGCTTCTGCCCGTTGATCACGGTAAATGAAGACCCGGGATCGAGCCAGAATCTGTTGTAGCCTCCCACGTTCCCCGCCGGGCCTTTTGATCCGTCTCCGCCCTTGGGGGGAGCAGTGCGGTTTCCATCGATGGGCTGATCCGCGCGCTCCTTGGCGGCCGCGATGCTATCCTCCAACTTGGCGGCTTCCTCGGGCGCAAGCACGGGCTTCGCACCGGCCGGACGCTCGACGGGCGTGAGCGTAGCCAGATCGTAGGTGCCTTGCAGATCGGGATGGCCGTCGGCGAGGCGGGGCGGCTGATAGACCTTGGGCGGCGCATTCGCGGAAACCGCCCTGCGGCCCGCTTGAGCCTGCGCGAGCACTGCGATGGCGAATGCGCATCCGGCCATTGTAAGGCAACGATTCAGCATTGTGCTACCTCCCATTTTCACCCAATAGGCCGTCTGGAGCGGTGCGGATGAAATCACCGCGCGAGCGGCTTCTTCCGCCACTGGCCATACAACAATTCTTCCACGAATTCCACGCATTTGAAATCCATGAGCTGCCTATCCGGACGGCGGTACAACGGCATGCGAATCTTCCATGGGCGGGTGAAGGTCTTCGGATCGTCAATGGCCGCTTCGTAGGAAATGACGTCGGGGCTGGCGCGGGTGTACCGTTCCACTACGTGCAGCGCGTCGCTGTGATGATTCCCCGCGCGGTCAAACCATGTCTGATCGTTCAGGCCCTTCACGTCGACGACCAACGTTTCGCCCTCCCAACGCCCCACCGATTGCCCCATCCACGAATCACCCGCGGGCGGCCCCTGGTCCTTCAGGAAAATGTTGCGGCCCGCGCCCGCATATTCGTATACGAAAACCATCTGGGTGGCGCTGTGGAAGATCTGAAACGGGTGCGGCATGTAGGCCGCACGCGGTACGCCCGGTAAGTAGCACTTGATTTCCGGATCGGAGGTCAGCCAGTTCTCCTGGTTCGCCTTCTTTTTCGCGAGCGCCGCGGGCTGATATGGAATTTCGCCGCCTTCCACCACCCCCATGCCCGGCGGAACCGCACCCACGGCTCCCAAAGCCAGCACGGCGGCGCCGGGTACGGGACCATAAGGACCGGGACGTAGCGCCATTGCCGGGCGAGCCATGTGCGCTTCCAGATCGTAGTTGGCCTCGCTAAGCGCTTGCCAGACTCCGTTCAGGTCGGGATGGCCGTCCGCTGCGCGCGGTGCACGATAGCCGGGCACCGGCGGGGTTTGCCCCACCGCGGGCGTTCCCGCGCACATCGATATTCCTACCAACACTACCAGAAGCTTGTTCATGCGGCGTGTATCGTCCGTAACCAAGGCTTCAAACATTATACATCGCTTGCGGAGTTGCGATCCCGGCGGCCCGCCCCGCAAGAAAATCCTCAGCGCGCCGGTGGCAAGGTGCGGTAAAATAAAGCCTTCACCATCGCGACTGCCCCGCCGATCGTAGTCGACCCCCCATTTGGGTTTTACCAGCAATGAGCGAGAAACCTGGGGCGTCGGGCACACGTCAGATGGAAGAGTCGGAGCGCGGAAAGGAACTCGGATTAGGATGACGTTGATCAGGCTTGGAAGCCTGCGGTCTGCCGTGGTGTTGCTGATAGGGTGCGCGTGCGTTCTGGCGCAGCAACCTCCAGCCGCGCAACCGCCCAAGCCCGCCCCTGCCAAGAACAATCCGTTCGAAGCCATTCCGCAGGCGGCCGAACCGGCTCCGGCTCCCCAGGCCCAGCCGCCCAAGCCCCAATTAGAGGCGCCACCCGTGGCGGACCCGAAACCCACCGCCCCCTCCAAGCCGGGAGCACAGGCACCCGCTGCTGCGGCGCCGGAAGGCGCCCCACCGACCCAGGAAATTGAAGCCGTGGAATTCCGGGGTGTGCGGCGAGTGCCGGCCGACACGCTGCGAGCGATGATTTTCACCAAGCGCGGCGACATGTATGACGTCGATTCCATTCACCGCGACTTCATGGCGCTCTGGAACACGGGCCGTTTCGACGACATCCGCGTGGAGCGCGAAGCCGGCCGCACCGGCTGGATCCTGCGTTTTGTGATGGCCGAGCGCCGCGTCATTCGCTCCATTAAGTACGATGGCGTCAAGTCCATTACCACGTCCGAAATCCTGGACCGCTTCAAAGAACGGCGCGTCGGGTTGAGCGTGGAGTCCCAGTACGATCCCAGCCGCGTGCAGCGCGCGCGCAACGTGCTCCAGGAATATTTGGCGGAACGCGGCCGCCAGTTCGCAACCGTGGAGGCAGAGTTGCGGCAGGTTCCGCCTTCGTCACTGGAGGTCACGTTCAAGGCGAATGAAGGCCCCAAGGTCAAGGTGGGCACGATAGACTTTACCGGCAATCAGATCTTCAGCGACCGCGTCATCCGCCGGGCCATGAAAAATCTGAAGCCCCTTGGCGTGCCGCGTTCCATCCTGCTGGAGAACCTGTTTGCGAAGTCTTACGATTCCACCAAGCTCGAAGAAGACCAGCAGCGCATTGAAATGTTTTACAAAGACAACGGTTATTTTGTCGCGCGCGCCAACGATGTCAAGTCCAACATTGTCGATGTGGGCGGCGGCAACTTCAAACTTCCGCTGATCCATCCTAATCGTATCGGCAAGAATGCCAATCTCATCATCAACATGGAGGAAGGCCGGCAGTACAAGCTCAACAACATCAACTTCCTGGGCGTCAAGTTATTCCGTACGCCGGAAGCGCTGATGCGCCCCATTTTCCAGATGGGAGCGGGAGACGTGTTTTCAACCGCGAAGTTGCGGAAAGGCTTCGAGGATTTGCGGAAGCTGTACGGACAGTTCGGCTACATTGACGCCGTCAGCGAACCGAATTTCGAGCCCATTCCGAGCAGCGACAAGATTGATCTGACGCTGAACATCGACGAAGGCAAACAGTTTTTCATCCGCCGCATCGACTTTTCCGGCAACACCAGCACACGCGACCGGGTGATCCGCCGCGAACTCATGATCGACGAAGGAGACGTATACAACACCCGCTTGTGGGAGTTGAGCATTCTCCGCTTGAACCAGCTGGGCTATTTCGAAGCTCTGAAGGAGGCCGACGCGGCCGACATCAAGCGCGATCAAAATTCGAGCACCGTGGACATCACGTTGAAAGTGAAAGAACAGGGCAGGAACTCCGTCCAAATGAACGGTGGCGTTTCCGGCATTTCCGGCAGCTTCATGGGCTTTTCTTACGCCACGAACAATCTGGTGGGGTTAGGAGAGACCTTCAGCGTATCGACGACGCTAGGAACGCGCATGCGCGACGTCACGGTGGGCTTCACGGAACCGTATTTTCTAGGGCGTCCGATGCAGATGGGCGTCACCGTGTTCATGAACCGGTTCGATTACAACCAGGCGCGCGAGGCGTCGGTTTTCGCCGGGCGCGACTTGACGACTCTCTACAATTCGATCGGCCAGCAGAACCTCTTGAATTACGTCAACAATTCCAGGGGTTTCACGGTGTTCACCAGCTATCCGATGAGGCGCAGCTTCGCGCGGCTTGGCCTCAGCTACGGCTACACCGACCAAAGCGTGCGCACCCTTACTGCGGCATCCACAAGCTATTATCAATACCTGAATTTCTTGAATCTGAGCGGCCCCAACCAGTTGGACGGCATCCGCTCCTCCACCATCACTCCGAGCCTGACCTACAACACGGTAAACCATCCAATCACGCCAAACGCGGGAAAGAGCCTTTCGCTATCGGTGCAGCTCGCCGGAAGTTTCCTGGGCGGCAACGTTAATATGGTTTCCCCGGGAGTTGACGCGAAGTACTTCCGCAAGGGATTGATGGCGAACCACGTGATCGGCCTCCACTTCAACGGCCGATACATCACTGGGTACGGCGGCAAAACAGCGCCTCCCTTCAACCGGTATTTCATGGGTGGCGAAAACGACATTCGCGGCTTCAGCATCTGGGGCATCAGCCCGATCGCATTCGTGCCCACCGAATTCGATGTGGCTTTGCTCAATAACGACGGCACGGCGCGGCGCCAGCGCATCATCAACCAGAACGGCGTTTCGGAATTCGTCAATGTGTCGCAAAAGATTCCGGCGTATCAGTTGGTGACGCCCGGCGGCGATACATCGCTGATCGGGAACTTCGAATACCGGATCCCCATATTCGGCCCGTTGATTCTGGCGGCGTTCTTCGACGCGGGCATGAACCGGCTGCTGAATACGAACCAGTTGCAGATCAATCCGGACCGCATCGCGGGTTTGAGCAACCAGTTTCCGGAAGCGACCATCTCCAGCAAGGCGCTGGTAGCGAACGGAACGCAGAAAATCCGCGCTTCGACGGGCTTGGAATTTCAGATCATGATGCCCGTGGTAAACGCTCCGTTCCGCGTGTATTGGGCTTACAACCCGTGGATTGTGCGGCAGAATTTGCAGGGGCCGATTCTCAGCGACCGCAGCATGTTCCCCAACGAAGCTTCGTTCGTCAACTCCCTGGTGCAGGTGGGACAGGTGTACCCGTACTACGAACGGCGCTCGATCTTCCGGTTCTCCGTGGGCCGGACGTTCTGAGACATTTTGCGGTACCATGAGACAAAGTAATTCAGGAGTTTTTGACGTGAAAAAGATCATTTTCGCCGCTTTGGCCGTCGCGTTCGCCGGTTTGGCCGCCGCGCAAGCGCCCACGAAGGTTGGGGTCATCCAGGTCCAGGCCGCGTTGACCGCCACCAAAGAGGGCCAGAAGGCCGCCGCCGAACTTGAGACCAGAATGGCTCCGCGCAAGAAAGAGCTGGAAGCCAAGCAGGCGGAAATCAAAGATCTGCAAGATAAGCTGCAAAAGGGCGGCCTGACCCTGTCCGATGCCGCCAAAGAAGACATGACCCGCAGCATAGACGCCCGCACCAAGAGCTTCAACCGCGACGTGGAAGACGCTCAGGCTGAACTCGACCAGGAACAGCAGAAGATCATCAACATGTTGGGGGGCAAAATGATGCAGGTCATCGACAAGTACGCCCAGGCCAACGGTTACGCCCTGGTATTGGACGTCAGCGGCCAGAACGGTCCGGTGCTCTATGCCGCCAACCAGGCCGATATCACGAAAGAAGTGATCGATCTGTACGACAAGACCGTCTTTATGACGCAGCCCGCAGCGGCTCCGGCACCCGCCAAGCCGGCGGCGGCCCCACGGCCTGCCGCGCCGGCAAAGCGGCCGTAAGCCCGGCGTAAGCATCTTGACATCAACCGTGGTAGGCATCATGATGTTTACATGCGGACCACTCTCACGCTGGACGACGACGTGGCGGCGCAGCTCACCGATCTGACGCACCGCCTGCGCAGGCCCTTCAAGGCCGTAGTCAACGATACCCTGCGCCGCGGACTGGGGCACCCAAAACCCGGACCGCGCAAACCCTTCAAAGTGGAACCCTTGGATCTCGGAGAATTACGTCCCGGCTTTGACCCCAACAGATTCAATCAACTGGTTGACGAACTAGAGGACGAGGCCATCCTCCAGCGAATGCGCAGGGACGCGGCGAAAACGCGGGGATGATCATCCCCGATATCAATCTGCTGGTGTACGCTTATGACCGGGGCGCTCCGTAGCATGCGGCGGCAAGGCGTTGGTGGGAGGAAGCACTTTCAGGTTCGGAATCGGTTGCGATTCCGTGGGTGGCCGTCCTCGGCTTCATTCGGGTGACCACCAATCGGAGAGTGTATCCGAACCCCGCTCCCGTTGCCGTGGCAACATCGCGGGTGCGCGGCTGGCTTGAGCTACCAAGCGTCGAGATCCTCCACCCGGGACCTCGCCACGCGGACTTGCTATTCGGTTTGTTGGAAAAAGCCGGCGTGGGCGCCAATCTCACCACGGACGCTCATCTGGCCGCACTCGCCATTGAGCATCACGCCGCACTATACACCACGGACTCCGATTTCAGCCGCTTCCCGGGATTACGGTCGATGAATCCGCTCAAGAAGAAGCGGTAGCCGCCGCGGGCTCGACCACACCCGCTACCGCCGCTCGGGGCCCTGCTCCAGCGCGTTTTTAAACAGCGCGGCCGCGCGGTAAATCCCGTGCACGAACTTGCCGTAGGGCAGCGTCACGAACAACGCCAGGACCACTGCCAAGTGGGTCACCAGCAATACTCCCATCAACGTTGTTTCGCGCAATGCCAGAAGCATCAGGCCCGTAAAGCTCGTCAAGAACAGCAGAATCAGGAAACTGGCGTCGGCGCCATCCTGTTTGGGATCGGCGATCGCCGCATCTCGCTGGCGTCTCAGCAGCAGCAGCCCCACGGGTCCGATCAGCAGCCCGATTCCGCCGAGCGTGCCGAGCACCACCGGCGCGCTCCCATAGGCATAAGGCGCGATCCATCCGAAGACGTTGTCGTAGATCGCGGCCACGGTGGTCGACGCGAAACATAGCAGGAACCCGTAGAACGCGAAGTGGTGGTAGCGGCGCCGCGCCCGCGAATGCAATTCATCGGGATACGTGCAGCCCACACCGCCGCTATCGAGATTCTTCAGCGACAGGATATCGCGAATCGCCCGTGCCAGCGCGGCCGGCCGCAGCCATGGCCCGATGCCCTCGCCGCCGTCCTTCCAGAATCGCACCAGGCCCGCGGACTGCACCACGGCTGTGAACACGCCCAGCGCCAGGAAGATCGTAATCATCCAGTCATGCGGGATCACATCGTAGAAGCGAGCGCCTCCCATATTCGCCCCGCCCGCCACGAGCGCCGCGAGCACGGCCAGCCAGATGGCCACGATGCCTCTGCCCTGGAACACCTTCGCCAAACCGCGGGGCCATGCATAATGCTCATAAGACCGCGCGCGAATCTCAGCGAACGCCCGCGGCACGTTGACGCCGAATTCGTGTGGAGGGGCGTACTGGCACGCGTAGTAGCATTCCGCGCATCCGTGGCATAGGTTCGCAAGGAAGTGTACATCCGCATCGGAAAAGCTCATGCGCCGCTCCATGGCGGGAAACACGGCGCAATAACCTTCGCAATAGCGGCAGGCGTTGCAGATGGTCAGTAGGCGTTCGCCTTCGCGAATGGGATCAGCGCCGGGCATGGGGAGCAGCTGCCGCGCTTGCGGCTTCCTTTCCGGCGATACGGCCGAACACGGCTCCAATAGTCATTCCGAATCCCGCCGGATAGCCTTGGCCCAGAATGTTGCCCGCCATGATCTCACCCGCCGCGAAGAGGTTAGGACTAAAACCCTCTTCCTTCATGAAAACTTGCGCACCGGCATTCACCTTCACTCCAAGATACGTAAATGTGATTCCAGGCCGCAAAGGATAACCAAGATACGGAGGCGTGTCGATCTTGCGCGCCCAGTGCGTCTTGGGCGGGACCAAGTCCCCGCCAGTGCGGCAACCGTCCAAAGCTTGGTGATCGAAGGTTCCCGGCAGCACCGCGGCGTTATACGCGTCCACCGTTTCCCGCAGCCTCACGGCGGGCAGATTCAGCGCGGCGGCCAGCTCGGCGATGCTCCCGGCCTGGATGGGCGGAAACACGGAAGGCATGAATTGTCCTACGGCCTTTGCGTCGATGATCGAGTAAGCGATCTGATCCGGTTGCTGGGCCACCAGGCGGCCCCATATTGCGTAGCGCCTGGGCCACAGGTCCTCGCCTTCGTCATAGAAGCGCTCGGCATGTTTGTTGACCACAATACCGAGCGGAACACAATCGAGTCGGGTGACGATGCCACCGTCGAACTTCGGCGCGCGGCCGTCGATGGCCACGGCGTGGCACTGCGCGGCATCGCCAACCGGTTGCGCCCCGGCATCGAGCAGTAGCCGCAGCACCTTGCCTTTGTTGTATGGTGTCCCCCGCACAATGAAGTTGTCCGCTGCCGGACCCCAGGCTTCCTTGAGCCATTCCAGGTTCGCTTCGAACCCCCCAGATGCCACGACCACGGCCTTGGCGAGAAATTCCTGGAAGCTGCGGCCGGTACTGACCAACCCCCATGCGAACCGCCCCCGATGAATATCGAGCGCCACCACCTCCGCGCCGTAAAGCACCTGTACGCCGAGCCGGCTCGCGGCCTGGTAGTAAGCATTCATCAGCGCCTTTCCGCCGCCCAGGAAAAATGCGTTGGTGCGTCCTAAGTGGAGTGTGCCGCCAAGGGGCGGCTGAAACCGCACGCCGTAGGCCTTCATCCAATCCAGCGTGCCAGGAGATTCGCGGATGGCGACGCGCGCCAGAGCCTCATCGGTCTGGCCACTCGTGACTCGCCAGACATCGGCGAAGTACTCGTCCTCGGGATAACTGCCCGCGAGGATGCCGTCAGGCGCATCGTGCATCACGCGCATGTTCCGCGTGTGGCGGCTATTCCCGCCGCGGTATTCGCGCGGCGCGGATTCCAGTACCGTCACCGAAGCGCCCTGCTCCCGCGCGGTGAGGGCGGCGCACAGGGCTGCGTTGCCCCCTCCAATGACCACGACGTCCGCTGTGAGATTTTCCCGCACCAATAGAAAAGCGTAGCGCAGTGTGGGTGGCGCGGATAGTGCGTCCGTTAGAAGTGCGTCCGTTGGAAGTGCAGGTGCACCCGGCTTGGCGGCAATGGTGCGGCCAACATTCGGCGAATCGGCATCCGGGCCCATTTCAGTTTGTAGGTACCTAGGACGCTCCAGGAGGGACCATCGGCAGTTTGGGCGGACTTACCGTGGTAACGGGCCTTCGGCTTGCCGAACAACCCCCGCGACAGTCAGCAATGTCCGGCATCCGGCTATGTCTGCCGACGGTTGGCGGGTCATCCATTCGGCTGCCGCTGAGGCGTGCCACCGCGGAAAAATTCAATCCGACCGGGGCGCGGGCCGTCCGCCTTCTTCGTTTCTAAATGCTGAGCACCGGGCAAGGTGCGCCGCGGACAATTCCGTACAAGTGCGACCACATCCGGCTGAATGCTCCGTGTGCGTGTCCACGGCCGGTTACAATCAGATCGGCCTTCGCGCGCGCCGCTTCGTCGCACACGGTCTCCGGGACATATCCCCGCACCACGGCGTGCGGCGCGCTGACTCCAAGCCTGGCCTTCAGGTTTCGCAGGCTGTCCTCGGCCGCCTGCATCAGTTCCTGCTCATAGGGAACGAAGCCGGCCTCCACCGGCATCACCGGCATCTCGACGGTATGTAATAGGTGAAGTTCGGCGTGATAGGCGCCAGCCAAAGCGGCGGCGGCCGTGAGTATGGCCGCCGATTCTTCTCCGGTGTCCACGGCGCAGAGGATTTTCTTGTAGGCCGGCGACGGGCTGTGTTCCGCAATCGCCGCTCCGGTTCCGGTCCATACGGCCGCGGTCGAATCGTGCAGCACCTTCCCGGTGACGGACCCCAGCAGCAGCCTGCGGATGGGTCCGCGCCCATGCGTCGCCAGCATGACCAGATCGGTGCCCTGCCTTTCAATGACGCGATGAATGGCGGCGCCGGCTTCGCCCAATTCCACGAACGTATCTACCGCAACACCGGGGAATTCCTCGCGAGCGAAATCCTTGAGCCGAAGTTCTTCTTCCGTGCGCGCCTCGCTGGGGAGGCCGGGATCGATGATCGGCAGGTCGCTGAACGCGAGAGCTTCCGGGCCATAGGCATGTACCAGCGTGAGGGAGGCGTCGAAACGGCGCAATGTCTCCCGTGCAAACGGCAGAATCGTCCGGCAGGCCTCGGAGTAATCGACGGGCATCAAAATTCTACGAAAGGGCAGCATGAATTCTCCTTCACCGTATCAGCGCATGTCGAAGTCGAAGAACATTCCAGCGACGTCAACGACATGTTACCCCATCATGGGTGCCCTCACCTACGCCACTGCTCCAGGCCGGGGGCGTGGCATCGGACTCTGTGCGCATGCGGCACCGCCAGTGGCCAAGCGCGTGCTCTTACCGGATCATGCTGGACGCACTCACCACCAATCTGGAACGCTACATGGATCTGCTGAGCGCGCGGCAGAAGTTGGTGTCCTCCAACGTCGCCAACGCGGATACGCCCGGGTACCAGGCGCAAGACATTGATTTTCAATTCGAGTTCGCTACACTGCTGCGCGGCGAAAAGCCCCAAACGATACCGGCGCAGGGCTTGAAGGAAAAGCCCGACGGCAACAACGTGGATGTCGATCGCGAGGCGCGGATGCTCGCCGAAAACGCCATGCGTTTCAATGTGGCTTCCACTCTGCTGCGTTCGCAGATCAAAATGGTACGCACGGCGATTCAAGGAGGGAACGGCGGATGAGTCTGTTTTCGTCAATGCAGGTGAGTGCTTCGGGCATGGCTGCGCAGCGCACGCGCGCGGAATTCCTGGTGGAGAACATGGCCAACGCGGAAACCACGCGGACGCCCGGCGGAGGTCCGTACCGGCGCAAGGACGTCGTGTTCACGACAGAGCAACAGACTTCGCCCTTTTCGGCGGTGTTCCAAAGCGAGTTCGCCACCGGCGTCAAGGTGGCCGACGTGATGGAAGATTCACGCGAGCCGGATCGCAGATACATGCCCGGACATCCCGATGCGGGGACGGACGGCTACGTTGCGTTCCCGCGCATGAATCCGGCGGAAGAAATGGTGGACTTGATGAACGCTTCACGCACTTATCAGGCCAATATCTCCGCCATGACCGCGGTGAAAGACATGATCAACCGGTCGCTGGACTTGTTGCGATAGCAGCTGAGGCAAGAGCATATGGCCATACCCGTCATTCCCCTCGTCACCTCTGTCCCGTTCGCCACAATGGTCAGTGCGCCCTTGTCGGCGGCGGCTCCCCTGGGCGCCTCCGGCGGCGCGGCGTTCAAGAACATGTTTGCCGACGCCGTGCAAAAAGTCGACGCCTTTCAGAAGAACGCGGGCGCCAGTGTGGACCGGTTCTTGACGGGCGAAGGGGAAGAGATTCACAGCGTGGCGCTGGCGGCGCAGCGGGCCGAGCTCTCCTTCGAGTTGTTCATGCAAGTGCGCAACAAGATGGTATCGGCGTATCAGGAAGTCATGCGGATGCAGGTGTGATGAAGCCTCTCGGCGCGGCCGCGGCGCGGCCATGGGACGCACGCTCCGGCGCCAAATTGCGGCAGTTGGCGGGCAATGCAGGTCCGGGACCGCTTCCTGACGGTCGCGGCTCAGCGACGACGTTCGAGCTTCGGCCGTCAGGGAGTGGTCCGCGCGAACCTACGCGAATTGGTACTAACGCGGACGCCACCGAATGAATCAGATCGCGCTGCTGTATCAACGGCTCACTTGGGCGCAACGCATCTGGATCGCGGCGGCCGTGCTAGGCGTCATCGGCGGGCTGACGGCATTCCGACGTTGGAACGACGAACGCGATTTCAAGCCGTTGTACGCCAATATGGCTCCCGAGGATGCGGGGACGCTTGCGATCAAGCTCAAGGAATCCGGCGTCGATTACCGGTTGGGCGAGGGCGGCAGCACCATTCTGGTGCCTTCGGCGCGGGTGGCGGAGGCGCGGTTGGCGATGGCCGTGCAAGGATTGCCCAAGACCGGACGCATCGGTTTTGAGTTGTTCGACAAGGCCAACTTCGGGGTCAGCGAATTCACTGAGCAAGTGAATTATCACCGGGCGATTGAAGGTGAGCTGGAACGCACCATGATGTCGGTGCGCGAAGTGGAGCAGGCGCGCGTGCACGTGACGCTGGCCAAGGAATCGCTATATACCCAGACGCGCCAACCCGCCAAGGCCAGCATCCTTGTAAAACTGCGCGCGGGAACGCGGCTGTCTCCCCAGAACATCGCGGCCATCTGCCAGCTCACCGCCAGCGCGGTGCCGGAGCTTTCGCCTGATCAGGTTTCGCTGGTGGACACCAACGGCAATTTACTGAATCGCGCCAAGCGGGCGGGCGGCGGTGAGGACGACGCGAGTGAAGCGGGGCTCGACTACCGCAAAGGCGTGGAGCGCGACTTGCAAAATAAGATCGCGGCGACGCTCGAACCGATCCTGGGCAGCGACCATTTTCGCGCCGGTGTTTCCGCCGAAGTGGACATGGCCAGTGGAGACCAGAGCGAGGAAACCTACGACCCGCAGAAATCGGTCATTTTAACTTCGCAGACTTCGCAGGACGGGCCTGGACTGCCGGCGGCGGCGGGGGTTCCGGGAACGGCGTCCACTCTTCCGCGTCCCACCGCAGCCGCCGCGCCAGCTGCTTCCGGCACAAGCAACTACGCGCGCAAGACCGAGAACGTCAGCTACCAGACCAGCCGCGTGGTGCGGCATACGAAGCTGCCCCAAGGTTCGGTGAAGAAACTGTCAATGTCCGTACTGGTGGATCACAGCCTGCGGTGGGAAGGAAGCAAGCGGGTGATTGAACCACCCACTGCGGAAAAACTCAAAGTCATCCGCGATCTGGTGGCGGCGGCGGCGGGCCTGAACACGGAGCGCGGCGACCTCTTGGTGGTGGAAGCTTTTCCGTTTGAGGCGACGCTTTCGGCTCAACCCGATACGATTGCGCCCATCATCGTTACCACTGCTCCGTTTCCGATTTCCCTGCCGCCGTGGCTTCAGAAGTTGGTGGGGACGCCCAACGTATTGGTGATGGTGGGAGCGGGAGCCGGAGTGGCGCTGCTGCTGGTGGGCATAGGCGTGTTTTTCCTGGTGCGTGGACGCAAAAAGAAACGCATGTCGGCGGAGGTGGCCTCGGCGGCGCTGGCAGCCGCCAAGCACGCCCGGGAGCTCGCGCCGACGTCGGAAGATCTGGCGCACCAGATGGAGGCCAAGATGGCCGAGCGGGACGCTCAGCAGGCCAGGCAGGAAGCCGAAGAGCTCATGAAACTGAAGCTGCCGGTCGTCGCCACTAAGAAGACGGAGGTGCTCACGAAACATATCATGGCGGAAGCTAAAAAAGACCCAGCTGTCTTGGCGCAGGTGGTTCGCACGTGGTTGACGAATGCCAATAGTCGATAAGAAGGGCGGCGACGAGATCTCAGGGCGCCGCAAGGCCGCGATCTTGATGGTGATGATCGGCGACGCATCGTCGGGGGAAATTCTCAAGGAACTGGATGAAGACGAAGTCCAGATTATCGGGCGCGAGATCGCGCGGATCCAGACGCTTACTTCGGAAGAGGCCGAAGGCGTATTGGAGGAATTCTACCAGATGGCCGTGGCGCGCGATTATGTGGTGAAGGGCGGTGTGGACTACGCGCGCAAGGTTCTGATCAATGCGTTCGGGCCGGAAACGGCTAAGAAGATGCTTGACCGGTTGATGAAATCGCTGGGCAGTGAGACCTTGAGTTTCGACGCCCTCCAGAAGACTGACCCTTCGCAGTTGGCGAAGTTCATCCATAGCGAACACCCCCAGACCATTGCCCTGGTGCTTTCGCACTTGAATCCGTCGCAAGCGGCGGGATTACTGTATTCACTGCCGGTCGAGATCCGTGCGGACGTCGCGTTGCGCATGGCCAGCCTGGATGAAATCTCGCCTGAAATCATTTCGAAGATCGCGACGGTCATCGGCTCCAAGTTGAAATCCCTGGGTGAGCTGAGCCGCGAGGCATACGGCGGCGTGGATGCGGTGGCGGAAGTGTTCAACCGGCTGGATTCCAACACCAGCAAGGACATTCTTGAACAGATCGAGAAAGCGAATCCGGAGCTTGTCGAAAACATCCGGCACCTGATGTTTGTGTTCGAAGACCTGCTAATGCTGGGCGTGGACGCGGTCAAGGAGGTACTGGCCAAGGTGGACCGCAAGATCCTGACGGTGGCGCTGAAAGGCACCAGCGACGGAATGAAGAATCACATGCTGCAAGCCATGAGTCAACGCGGCGCGGAAATGCTAAAGGAAGACATGGAATCGTTGGGCCCCATCAAGATCAAGGAAGTGGAGTCGGCGCAGCAGCAGATTATCGCCGTGGTGCGGCAGTTGGAAACCGAAGGAGTCATCAACATGAAGGGCGCCGCGGGGGAGCAGTATGTCGTCTAGAATCCTCCGGGGAGCAGACGCGTCGCCAGCCGAGACGCTGGTCTTCCGGGCGTTGGGCGGCGGCGCGGACCGGGCTCGGGAACCACGCGGAACGCAGGACTCCGGTTCATTCGCGGGAGAAGCGGAAATGCAGGCGCACGTGCGCGCCGCTGTGGAGCGAGGACGGAAGGAGGGCCAAGCCTCGGCTGCACAGCAGGCCGCTGAACAGGCCCGGCAGAAGTTGGAGCCAGCCCTGGCCGGCTTGAATCAAATCACCGAAGGGCTCGTCTCGCAAAGGCAACAATTAAGAGCCGAGAGCGAAGAAGACATGGTTAGGCTGGCCATCGCCATCGCGCGGCGCGTCCTTCACCGCGAAATGACGGTGGATCCTGAGGCCATTCTGGGAGTCGTCAAGGCGGCATTCGCGCGCCTCAACGCGCGCGAGATTCATCGGCTGAGAGTCTCGCCCGGCGACGCGCAAACCATCCAGCAGCAACGCGATGGCCTTCATTTTCCTCCCGCGCTGGAAGTCGCCGCCGATGGCTCGCTCACCGCGGGCAGCGTGGTGTTTGAAACAACTCGAGGCGAACTGGACGCTTCCATCGACAGCCAACTCGCTGAAATCGGCCGCGGCCTCACCGACGTTCTACGGAGGCGAAGACCGTGATGCTGCAGGCCTGCATCGGCGCCGTGAGCTCGCTCGAAACTTTCCGTTGGTCCGGCAGGGTGCGCGAATTGGTGGGCTTGCTGGTGGAATCCGCGGGGCCCGCGGCCGGAATAGGGGATCTGTGTGAAATCACACCCGCATCGGGGCGTCCTGCACGCGCCCAAGTGGTGGGGTTCCGGGAAGGGCGCGTGTTATTAATGCCCCTGGAAGAGACGGGTGGGTTGCAATCGGGGGATCTGGTGGTGGCCCGGCCGGAGGCGGCTCGCGTGGAGGTCTCCACGCAGTTGCTGGGCAGAGTGCTGGATGGTTTCGGCAAGCCGATCGACGGAAAAGGGGAACCGGTAGCGGAGGCGCTCTATGATCTCTATGCCACGCCGCCCGGCCCGCTGCAGCGGGAACATATAACCGAATCGCTGGTAACGGGCGTTCGGGCTTTGGACGCTCTGCTGCCCTTTGGAAAAGGCCAACGCGTGGGAATCTTCGGCGGCTCCGGCGTGGGCAAGAGCACGCTGCTGGGCGCGATGGCACGGGAGAACTCCGCCGATGTCAGCGTGATCGCTCTTATCGGGGAACGCAACCGCGAGGTGCGCGATTTTCTGGAAAAGGAACTCAGCGAGGAAGGTTTGCGACGCAGCGTGGTGGTGGTGGCCACCTCCGATGTTCCCGCGCCGTTGCGCATCCGTGCTGCTTTTACCGCGCTCACCATTGCCGAGTTTTTTCGCGATCAAGGCAAGAGCGTCCTGCTGGTGATGGATTCGGTGACCAGGCTGGCCATGGCGCAGCGCGAGATCGGCCTGGCCGCTGGAGAGCCTCCCGGTCAAAAAGGCTACACCCCCAGCGTGTTCCATTTGCTGCCGAAAATCTTCGAGCGAGCCGGGAACTTCAAGAAAGGATCCATCACGGGATTCTTTACCGTACTGGTGGAAGGCGACGATTTCAACGAACCGGTGTGCGACGCGGTGCGCGCCATCCTGGACGGCCATATCGTACTATCCCGTCAATTGGGGGCCATGGGACACTATCCGGCGATCGACGTTCTCAATTCCATCAGCCGGCTGGCCAACCGCGTCGCCTCGCCGGAGCAGCGCGCAGCGGCGAGCAAGATTCGGGAGGCGCTCGCGGCCTATCATCAGTCCGAAGATCTGATCAATCTGGGCGCCTACGCCTCGGGATCGAACACGGCACTCGATTCGGCTATCCGGCTGCGCCCCGCATTGATGGATTTCCTACGGCAGTCCACCGGGGCCGCGCCACTGCAAGACACGCTGATGCGCCTCTATGATTTGGCGGGTAAGGTGTAGAGTGCGGAAGCCGGGGATCACGAACCATGCGAAAATTTTCCTTCCCGCTGGAAAGAGTCCTGGAGTGGCGCCAGTTGGAGGCCCGCATCGAGGAGAACAAGCTGGAGATCGTACGCGGTCAATTGCGGCAGATCAACGAACAGCGGGCGGATCTCGACCGGAGTCTTGCGGAGGCCGAGAGCACGACGTCCGAGGCGCGACTGAGGCCGTCACTCCACCCGGAAGGTTTTTCCGCGCTGGAACTTGCGGCTGTGGGCGCGTTTCGCCGGCATGTGGCCGCGGGGCAGGCGCGTTTGGCCGCGACCCGCTCCGAATGCCTGCTCCGGTTGCACGCCCAATCCGCGACGCTTGTGCGAAAGCACCGCAACGTGAAACTGATTGAAAAGCTTAAAGAGCGCAAGGTGGCGTCATGGGCCGCGGAGTTGGACCGCGAAATCGTCCAGCAGGGCGAGGAAACGTACTCGGCCAGGAGGCGTCCGAAACACGACCCCGCAAGTTGACGCCACGGCTTCGGCCGGCGTGCAATCCGGCTAGCCCCGCAGCGCACGACTGTAATTCGTCCGTAGGATTCCCGCACGGCAACAAGGCCCTCACCGAAGCCGCCATGCTTCATGATGCGGTTCGCACCCGCCAGGTGCTCAGGGGACGGCCACAGCATGCTGACGCATGGCGGCATGGAAGCGTGGCACTCCCAAGCTACGGACCGATTACGGCCGCGAGCGGTGGTGAAAGCAATGGTGACGCTCACGGACCCTCACAGTATAATGGTGCATGGCTGTCCATCGTATTGGAATCCTCACCGGCGGGGGCGACGTCCCCGGTCTGAATTCCGTCATCAAAAGCGTCACTTACCGCAGCGTCGAGCGGAACATCGAAGTCATCGGTATTCGTCGCGGATGGGAAGGCTTGACGCATGTCAACCTGGAGGATCCGGCCAGCCGCGCACGCTACATTTTCCCCTTGACGCGTGAAAATACGCGCGACATTGAGCATGTCGGCGGCACTATGCTGCATTCCAGCCGGACCAACCCATCCAAGATGAAAGCCGTGCCGGAATTTCTGGCCGGCGCGGAATTTCCAAGGAACGGCGACCGTTGGGACATGAGCGCGCAGGTCCTCAAGAATCTGGAGAAGTTGAAAATAGACGCGCTGATCGTCATCGGCGGCGATGACACGTTGAGTTTTGCCGCGAAGCTGGATCAACTGGGCGTGAAAGTGGTGGGCGTGCCCAAGACCATGGACAACGACGTCCGGGGCACCGAGTACTGCATCGGGTTTTCGACAGCGATCACGCGCGCCATCGACGCCATTGAACGGCAGCGAACCACGGTGGAATCGCACGAACGTGTCGGTGTGTTCCGCGTGTTCGGACGCGACGCCGGATACACGGCGTTGTACACCGCGTTTGCAACCTCCATCCGCTGCGTGATCCCGGAATATGAAGTGGATCTGGACAGGCTCATCAGCCTGGTGATGTCAGACAAGCGGGAGGAACCGGCCAACTACGCGCTGGTGGTGCTTTCGGAAGGCGCGCGTTGGCAGGGCTATCAAACGCAGTCTTATGGCGAACCGGACGCCTACGGGCACCGCAAGAAGGCGAGTGTCGCGGAAGCGCTGGCTACCGAGATCGGGCGGCGCACGGGCGAGGAAACTATTGCCAGCGACTTGACCTATGATCTGCGCTCCGGTTCGCCGGACTTCATCGACAAACTGGTTTCCAATGTGATGGGAACCATGGCGTTCGAATCGATCGTCGCCGGCCGCAGTGGACTGATGTCCGCGGTGGTGGAGGGCCGCTACGCCATGTCCCCGATTCCCGATCCGAAGCTGGGAGCGCGGCGCGTGGACGTGGCCACCATGTACAACACCGAGCGCTACCGGCCGGATTACACGCAGAAGCTCGGGCTGCCGCTGTTCCTTACCCGTGCGTAATTTCGGCTCGGCGGGCGGCGTTGGACGAAGGATGCGGTAAACTGAGGATTCACCATGGGCAACCCAATTTCGGACGTGTTGAGCGGCGCGGCGGCGATCGCTAAAGGCATGGGCATCACCTTCAAGGAGATGCTGAATCCCACCATCACCGAGGACTATCCCGACGCGCCCGCGAAGTTTCAGGAGCGCTTTCGCGGCGTACACGAATTGCAGCGCGACGAGAACGGCCTGGAGAAATGCGTCGCTTGTTTCCT